>CAYMFU010000290.1:0-7290 GCA_964389805.1 uncultured Roseivirgaceae bacterium
TGAATGTGACAATATAGCAACTAAGCAGGTAGGTGATGAAGAACCAGAGGAATTTGAAATGAACTGCAGGATGAAGAGATGGCATTGGATGTGGCGTCACAGACATATGAATAAATAATATATATTAAGTTATCAGTCAAAAAAGAGGCTGTCGATTGAGACAGCCTCTTTTTTGATTTTATAGTAAGGATATGGGATGGAATTTCCAGCCTAATTATTCCTGGCTTAGATCAATAGTTCCCATATCAGTAATCTTCTGATCCTCAACGAGTACATCTTCCACTAATTTAGAAGTTAATTCAGACCCTTCAGCAGGTTCAAATGATACTGAATAAGTTCCAGCTTCAATTCCGGTAATTAAAAAAGATGAAGATCCGGCGGTGGCTACGGTAGAGCCCACCTTAACACCTGCCTCATCTATTACATAGATTGAAATAGTTTCATCTTCAGGGTATACTTCTCCTTTTATTGATCCGCCATTACCTTCTGTTATAACCCTGATTACAGGCTTTAATATATACTTCTCTTTTGCCTTCACAATGGACCGTGCCGCTTCAAAATCCAGTTTGAGATTATAAGAAAGTCCCGCTTCCAGGTTTTCATTTACCTTTAATTTCAATCCGGATTCCTGCCCGCTGGGTGCTTTCATGTCAAGGCTGTCTCCATCGATGACCACAGTGTTTTTATCACCTAGAATTAACCTGATTTGAGTAATATACCCTGCAGGAAATTCAGAATCATAGATGGTGAGTTCGTGACCATTCGTATAGTCAAGAATGTTGATAACACCTATTTCACTACCTTCTAAGGTGACCCAACCTCCTGAATCATTGTCGCTTTCCTCGCCATCTCCATTTTCTTGCTGTTCACCTTCATCTTCATTTACAACAGAGCTGGAATGTACTCTGATCCCCTTTATGTCAATGTTAACTGACTCAAAATCTCCGGCTTGATCAATTAATGAGATTTTTAGATGACTGGTTGTCAAATCATTTTCATTGTTACATGAAATAGATAAGAGAATCAACATAAATGAAAAAAGGATTGATAATTTCTTTCTCATAGCTTTATATTTAAATTGCACAATTATTAAAGAAAACTTGCAGGATAAGTTAAGGTTGACGGGCAAATCTATACTTGTTATTGTTATATAACAATTAAAATTAAGTGCAGAAAGCACATCTATCTATTTCGAGATAATATAAATTATTGTTTGTCAAGCAGTTATGTTGCTAAACTTAAATTTTTAATAGATGCAAAGTGGTTTGCCATCATTAACTTTATGGATTGAGGTCGTATTAACTATTTATCATTAGATCGAGTAATTTTCGATCGAGTTTATATCCCTGCCAATCTTCATATACAACATCTTCCCGACCAGAATTCAGGATTCCAAAAGTGCCTTTAAACTCCCACAACGCAAAACCAATTCCATTTGATCCAAGAATATCAAGGACATCCTTAAACCATGCAAGGAATACCTCATGAGGGGTTTTATTATAACATCCGCATTCACCGCAGTGGACGCCGACACCATTTTTTACTAAGTCAATCCACGGTGCATAAAACTTTTCAAGCATTTCTCTGCTAAGATATCTGTCACCTACTTGCCCTGGCCATTTAGGTTCTGGTAAATTTTCAATATCTTTAAATGCCCAGGAGGCTTTATAATGTGAAATTATTCCAGGGTTATAACCACGACAACTCTGTGCAATGTCAAGATCTGTAATTTCAGGGATAACGGAACTTCCAACATTATTGCCATCAGCTATAACAATGTGATCAGGATTTGCCTCCTTGATCGTTTCCATAGCTTTTTTTGCAATTTTTCTATATATGTCACCCGGGACAGGACCTCTTTTTGAATGCTGATCATTCATGTCTTCTCGCATGCATGGTTCGTTGGCCAGGTCAAAACTGATCTTTTCCGGTGACAGATTTTTGTATTTCTCCGCCCACATCGACCAGTGATAATAGAAAGCATCCTGAGCTTCCTGGTCCAGCCAAAGATTATACGGTTCATTAAAACCCGCATTTACACAAAATCCAGGAGCCCTATGAAGATTTAAACTTACATGCATATTATATTTATGCGCATTAGCTACAAGTGATTCAATCCTGTCTGTTGCCTCTTCGTCTATTTGATAAACCTCATCAGGTGTAATATCTCTGCTTCGGTCAAATTTTATATAGGATGGATAGGCCATTGGGATCCTTACAAAATTAAATCCCCAGTCTGACATCCATTTGAAATATTCCTCTTTAGTTCCTGGTCTGGTCCTGTTCGGATTGGGGGAGAAGAAATCCAGGAGGTTAAATCCTTTCCATTTGGGCAATTTATTTTTTACTGTTGTGCTCTGACTTGTACAGCCTATAGTTCCGGCTAGGCCTATTCCACCAACCAACAAACTTGATGATTTAATGAATTTTCGTCTTCCTGTTCTAGTTGTATTGCTCATAATATTCTTATTTATAAAATATTGTAATAATCGCATTCGCTTCCGGCCACATTTTTTTTAAGTCATCAGCCCCGGACATCTGAATTGAAGGGCTTAGTACCATCATAGCTGAATCTTCATCTCCACCCCGCAAGTAAGGTGTGCCAAAAAAAATCTTTATACTCCATTCTATAAACACCATGGTAAATGATTTCAGATAAAGAAAAGAGATTAAATCCAATAGTATTCCCTTCTAAAATAAACCATTATAAGCTTTTAATATAGTTAACCAGCATCCAACGATCTTCTTCTTCCTTGATCTTCTTGTCAAAGCTGGGCATTTCATCTCTGCCCATTACTATTTTAAAATAGATGGCCCCGTCTGGTTGTGATTTGAAAGTTTTTGCGGTAAAATCTCTTACATCTGAACTTAATTCAAAAGCTTTTGAGCCGTCTCCCAAACCAGTCTTTCCATGGCATGATCTGCAATGTACAGAGTATAGATCCTTCCCAATGTCATCTTCGTCCTCGACCTGGGCATATGGGTTTTCCATATTCTTGAATTTGTCAGGTACCACCCAGTCATCTTGCATTGAAATATAACCTGAAGCTAAAAAGATTAGTGCCATAGAGAGCATCAAGTATTTGATTTTATTTTTATTAGCCTTCATTTTCTGAAAAATTGATCAGCCAATAAATTAAAGATTTGAAGGAATAAAAGCAACCACTTTTAGATTATTGTATATTAATAATCTAAAAATCCTCTATGAATATTATTCGTCCCTTAGTGTATTTGCCGGATTAGACATTGCAGCTTTTACAGTCTGGGAACCAATGGCAAGCAAACCTAGTATTAACAATAATAATACGCCAAATACCAGTATCCAGACACTGAAATTAATCCGTATTGCAAAGAACTGGAGCCATGTATTGTTCAGAAAATAGGCTATAGGAGTTGCGATTATTATGGCAATCAGCAACATAAAAATATATCCTCTTGAGATCTGCATCAATATACCCCGGACTGAGGCTCCAAGAACCTTTCGTATACCTATTTCTTTTATTTTTGTTTCAGCACTGTAGGTAGCCATGCCCAGGAGTCCCATTCCAGCGATCACAATAGCGATTAAAGATACATATCCTACAATAGATAGAACATCACTGAAAATACCCTGGGAATCTGCTAATTGTTCATCAAAGAACTGGTATTGAAACGTGTGGATCCTATCCAGTTCCTTCCATTTACTTTCGAGGAAGGTTACTGTTTCATTAAGATTCTGTCCGGAAACTTTTATATTCAGATAACGGTATTCTTCAGGATTATAAGTAAACATAAAAGGTCCGATCTGGTCCTGGAATATATCGTAATGAAAATCCTTAACTATTCCGATTACTTCTACAATTTCATCAGCATTTCCATCAGCATTAACTTTGTTTACTGTACTGAATTTTTCTCCAACTATATCATTTATATTCTCGTATCCGAATTTTCTGGCAGCGGCTTCATTTACAATAATGAATCTCTTATTTTCATCTGTCAGATCCTGATTGAAATCACTTCCTGCAATAATTTCAAAATCCAGATTATTGATGAAATTATGATCTATTGATATGTGATCAACGTGTAGGGAATCTTGTGTTTCATCAAGTTTATAAATCTTATCTCCTTCCTTGACCATGGTTGCTGGCATAATGGAACTGGCGGAAATCTGTTTAACGTCCGACCAGGAGGAGAATTCATTGGCAAACTGTTCATATTCATTTCCCCTTAGATTGACGTTGATTATGTTTTCTTTTCCGAATCCATATTCTGCATGTGCAAAGTGTTTTAGTTGCAGATATAGCAGGGTAGATGTAATAATAAAAAATAAAGAGAGAACAAGCTGTATTACAGTTAAGGCTTTCCCAAGCAGGGGCTTTTTAAATATAAAAACACCTTTTTTATTTACGGTTCCAGTGATTTTATTTCCCAACATGTTAAGCGGTTTGAAAGCAGATAGCAACCAGGCAGGGATCAATCCGGAAAAAATACCAATCATAATACTGAAGACAACGAAAAAAAGATAGACAATAAAATTCTCTTCAAGCCCGATATTCATATACTTATTGATCCATAATCCTGAAAATCCAGGTTTAATTAATTGAAGAAATATAACAGAGATTACTAGCGCGATAAGCGATATTATAATTGCTTCAATGGTAAATTGAGTAAAAACCTGAATTCTGTAAGCCCCATTGATTTTTCTCAGAGCAATTTCCTTCATTCTGGATAAAGAACGGGCTATTGTAAGATTGGTGTAATTAAAGCAGGCGGAAAAAATAATGATTAATGCGAGGATGGATAAAAAGTAAAAACCTTCAATTGGCATCCTTATACTCATTGGATTGCTAAGCATTTTCCCCGGGCTGATTTCTGATAACGGCTGTAATTTAAAATTTGCATTGTAATCTTCATATGGTGCATATTTTACCTGGGAAATATTTTCCAGAATTTGTGTGAGTTCTGCTTCCGTTTTCCCTTCTTTACTTAAAAAGTATACATGTGTTCCCCAGATACTCCTCCAATTATTCATGTCGTAGTCTTCAATGCCTGAGTTAATCAATGCTTCAAGCGTCGACATGGAAACCAGTATTTCGAAATTTATATGTGATTTCATTCCGTTATCCTTGACTATTCCTGTTACCGTGAAATCGCCAAGCAGGATATCTTTTATATCTAAATCGAAACCGAGCATATTCATTCCCCTGTCGTTGAATGAAACAACCTTACCCATCGGATCTGTATCTTTAAACAGCTTTTTGGCAGCTTTCTCACTCAAAACCAAAGAAAATGGTTCTTTAAGTGCAGTATTGGGATCGCCGCTTTTTAATGTAAATCCAAAAACATTGAATAGGTCTTCATCCGTGTAATAACCTGCTAGTGGAACAGTATGATCCTGAAATTTGATGTCTCCACCCAGCATGCCTTTAAACCTGACAACCTTTTCAATACCGTCATATTCTTCCAATAAAGTATTCTTTAGTGGCATGGCTGATGTGGCTAAAAGGCCACCAGAATTGTTCGATTGTGTTATTACTCTATATATTCGATCCTCCTTATCATGGAATTGGTCATATTGTAGTAGATCAAATAGCATTAATATGATCAGTAGGCCTGTAGACATGCTTAAGGATAAGCCAATTATATTGATTACAGAGAAAAGTTTCCTTTTAAAAATATTTCGGAAAGCGATAGTTAGATAGTTTCTCAGCATATTAAAAAATATTTACCCGTATGACTAATAATCTCGGGTGATGGTTACATAATAGTGCTTACGAAAAATTCTACACACGGTTATATAACTTATAGAATGCCTTGTGTAATGTTCAGTTATTGAAAGAAAATTTGGAAAACAATAATCTATCTATTGATAATATATGTTTTAAGCAAGATTTTTAAAGATACTGTAATATTAAATATTTATCATTATTTCAATACTGAGGATTATAATATGATCCAGTTTTGTTTCCTTTATCACTTAAAAAATTATTTCCTAAATAATTGATCTAATAAGCATTCTTGAATTAAACTATAACGGTAATTAATCGACTAGCGAGAATGCTTTGCTCATGGCATTATATGTTGCTTTAAGTGCATCTTCGTTGTCCATATCCCTTAAAGGCTGATTAAAAGGTTCCGCCCTTACAGGCCCATCGTATCCTATCTCAACTAATGCTTCCATAAAAGATTTGGTATCTATAATCCCAGTGGCCATCGGCAATTCACGCTTTCCATCAATTTGTTCATCGGCAGTAAATCCTTTTCGGGCATCATTCAGGTCAACGGTAATGATTTTATCCTTATTCAATGCAAGAAGGTCTTCTTTGGTTTCTCCTGCACAAAACCAGTGGAATGTGTCGAGTTGGAAACCAACATTTGGTTCACCAATGGCATCTATTAATTCCAGGCATTCAGCCATAGTATGTACAAAAGAGAACTTTTTGGCAGCCATAAGCGTTTTTGGGCCAACGTATTCTAATCCAAAACTAATTCCGTGATCACCTAATATCTTTACGGCTTCCTTAAGTCGACTAGCTTGTAGTTCCATATTTTGAAGGTAGGTCAGTGAATCGTGAGTAGGCATGATCCAGGTAGACATACGGGTTACGCCAGCTTTTTCGAGGGCGTTCGCGTGTTTTGGCAGTTCACTGATACCTTTGGTCTGGGCTTCTTCATCACCTCTGTAATTATAGGGCAATCCGGCAGCACCCCAGGTAATATTTTTTGACTTCATATTATCAAGAAAGGCTTTTATATCACCGTCGCTCCAATCTGCAAGAGTGCCAGAATATGGTATTATTGCTTCGAATCCGTGTTTGGCTGCTGCTTCCAGAAGTTCTTTTTGATTAAGGCTAACACCAATCGCTCCCGGATTTAAACTCATTCTGAATTTTCTATTGCCGTTTGGCGAGAAAGCTCTTATTGAAGATAATGGTATTGCAGCAGCTACTGATGATAGTGTTGCCACTTTAATGAATGATCGACGATTTTTATTAAATTTCATATGATTTTAAGTTTAAATTCGATGATATATGAGATTAACAAATTTTATTTCTTAATTTTTCCTTTCTCAACTCATGGATTCCTAACACCTACATTTAATGATTGTGCACTGAATCTATCTTCTCCTCTCATGAACAATGTTCTATACCAATATGAACTATATCTACGTTCCCAAGTCTTCACCATCCTAAGATCCGATTTTATATAAATATTTACTAGTTCGTATAAGAATATTTCCATGCAGAATAACAGGTGTGGTCCAAATTTCCCCCTCCAGTTTGTTTTCTGACATAATGTCAAATTTTCTAC
>CAYMFU010000291.1:0-8720 GCA_964389805.1 uncultured Roseivirgaceae bacterium
ATTAGTATTAAATATTGATATTGCACCTACGATTATGGAATATGCCGGAATTAAGGTTCCGGAAGATGTCCAGGGACATAGCTTATTGCCTTTGTTAAAAGATCCTTCTTTTCAGGTCAGAGACCAGTTCTTATGTGAACATTTGTATGAACTGAAATACATTCCTAAAAGTGAAGGATTACGTACAATAAAGTGGAAATACTTCAGGTATATTGATGATCCAAAACATGAAGAACTTTATGATTTATTGAGTGATCCGTTGGAAGAGAATAATCTGGCGAATGATAATAGTTCTATTTCAGAACTAGAGTTTTTAAGAAAAGAATGTGATGTAAAGATTGAAGAGCTGATTAAAGCCAGATAAGTACACATCCAGGCAATAACCTACAAATTAGAATTATTTGGATTTTTTCTTATTCCCTGCTGCGTTCTTTGGGCCCGCATCAACGTTTTTGCTTTTTCTTGGCCGGTTTGCCCCATATGTCCCTTTAACGATTTTACCTCTTTTTGATTTTTTATCACCTTTTCCCATATTTTATTTTTATTTGGTCAAGAAAGAGAATACAGTTTGTTTATTAATTCTGAACAAATTTTTAATCCCGGATTAGATCTAAAACTTATTACCAAGACCTGAAATACGTAAATCAAGTGGAAAATTGCAAAATACTTTGAGTTTTTTGGTGGCTTATCAGTACGAATACCTTTGGGATCATCAGATATCTGTTAATAATTGCTTTAAAAATCAGACCTTCAATTACCAGCAAAAAATTACTCTTTTTCTTGAAAAAGAAAATATTTTTTTTCGATCTTTATTTGATCTATTTCTAACATTTATTATTCATACAGCCATGTACCATGACGAACACGATGATCCATTCAAAGAGGATGACTTCAACTTAAATCAGGAGTCAGCGGATGAATACTGGAGCAAAATGCAAGAAGGTGAGGATATCCCGGAAAGAATAGAATGGTTAGAAGAAATTGATAGCGGTGAATTGGATGAATACAGTTTTGAAAATGACCTGGATGATTTCGATTTTGATGATATTTAATCAGATCCATTCAGAAAACCATTTTCAGTACTTAAAAAACCAAACAACCCTTTACAATACGTATCACTTTGCAATTCGAAAGTGAATTCTTATTATATGCCAATATCAGCTATTGGGAATCCTACTATATTGACTCTGTTTTTATCAGGATTGGAATTGGAATGAAATGTGATTAATTTTGCAGAGGCAAATCGATACGACTAGCTCCTATCGAACTCCCCCAGGTCTGGAAGGAAGCAAGGGTAGATGGTTGTAGCAGTGCGATATCCGATTTGCCTTTTTATTTTTCCTTTCTTTTTTCCATCTTTACTTCAACACTTTCAGTTCAGACCTTAAATACAGGTTCAATTAGATCTGCTATGTGTTGAATTGGTAATCATGTTAAGAAGAACCAAACCAATTTTCTCCTTAATGGTTATTATTGAAAAAAGAACTTATGTACATTATAAAGGTTAAAGGGAAAAAGAAAATCCCCAACTATGTTCAAATCCGGGACGATGATTTTGTGCTCATAGGATATTTCAGTTACAAACCGGGAAGGCCCTTTACAAGGCTTGATAAATTTGGTCTCGATGGAAAGGAGAAAGAATTTGAAGCATTGTTGGAGCAAATGCCCTTTGGCAAATTACGAAAACTGGAATTATAAAATGACCTTTTCCTCAGATCCTATAGTACAAGTCAAAGAAGCCTCAATTTTTCAGGAAAACAACACCATCCTGACAGATGTTAACTTCGACATTTCAAAGGGCGAGCTTGCCTTTCTGGTTGGCCGGACCGGAAGTGGCAAATCCTCCTTACTGAAAACACTATATGCCGACCTTCCTTTACGATTGGGCGAGGTCCATATGGCCGGATTCGATATTAAAAGCATCAAAAGGAGTGAAGTACCCTATTTAAGAAGAAAACTGGGCATCATCTTTCAGGATTTTCAGCTATTTAATGATCGGACGGTATCCGAAAACTTGTTCTTTGTAATGAAAGCAACTGGCTGGAAAGAAAAATCGAAAATGAAATCCAGAATGGCTGAGGTATTGATGCGGGTTGGGCTGGGATCAGTAGATAATAAAATGCCTCATCAGCTTTCCGGAGGTGAGCAACAGAGGGTGGTTATTGCCAGGGCCTTGATAAATGAACCCTTGATCCTCCTGGCAGATGAGCCGACAGGAAATCTTGACCCTGAAGTATCCAATGGTATATTTAAGCTTTTCCTGGAGATTAATAAAAGCGGCACCGCCATTATAATGGCAACCCATAATTATAATCTGATAAAAAACTATCCTGCCAGGATCCTTAAATGTGAAGATGGCAGGGTACAAGACTCTGAAAAAGAAGAGGTGATATTAAAAGATAAATACTGATTAAACACCCATTAATATTACCTTTTTATTCTCACCCCCGTATTACGGAGAATTTTTCGCATAAGGAGAGTTTCACCTAATCAAGGCGAACATTACCGTATTTGGATATAATCTTAATTATGGTTCCTGATCCGGTCCCGATTTTTCCTTGATACTGGCTGGATGTATTATCTTTTATGATCTTACTAAATTCAATCATATCTTCATCGTATCTTAAATTACAGAAACTCATGGTGGCTTCAATACTGGCATTAATGCCCGGTTCCAGGTTGATATTCACAGGGCCAAAGCTGCTTTTTATATTCAGAACTTCAACACTCTTACGAACTCCAATATCCAATGATCCCCCATAATCGATGTCAAGTACTAAGGATTTATTTACCTTGCCCAATTCAAAACCTGAAAAATTGACATCGGCTTCCAGAACATCGATTTCTTCAATTTCAACCTCACCATATTTTGCGATCAGGTCAATGGATACCGCCTTTTCTGTTTCAAAAGTGGAAAAGGAACTATGGACATCAAGGTTCCCAATCTCCTCAACACCTAATTTAGAATAGCTCACCTTCAGATCTCCTTTCGTTATGGCATCAATTTCACTGAATCCACTCCCGAACGATAACTTCACATCACAATCGCCTGTAAGTTCCCCTGCTTTTAAGTTCCCATATTGCACGTTAAGGTCCACATCCCCAGATAAATCTCCCAAATAGGTATCTCCAAAGCTATTTTTAAGGTCCAGCGTATTGGTTTTCGGCATGCTTACATCGTAATTTATCTCAAAGGAAGAATTTCTGCCTGATTTATTGTTTCCGATAGAGGTCACAAAAGAAAGACTACTGGATGGATTGTCATCATCAATATGAATATCAATTTTATCCAGAAGGCTCTGGGCCCGGTCATCATTAGAGGCACGGACAATAATCTCTATATCCACTTTTACTTCATTTTTATCCCAGGTCTCCACATGCATTTTCCCAAAGGAATTAGAGAGGTTAATCATGGTTGAACCACTGACTTTATAAGACTTATTAATCGATCTTTGCTTTTCGCTTTGGGCATGCACCATAACACTGCTTGCAAAAAATATAATAACAAACACATATAAGAGGTGGTGTCTAAATACTAATGTTTTCATTTTCCTTTATGCTTTTAATTTTTTCCAATACTTCTAATTGCTGATTTAATATATCTATTCTCATTTGAAGATTGAGGACCATAGCGTCAATGATCTTTTCACTTTGCCCTCCTTCCGCTGCTGATTTCAACATCTGATAGGTTGAATCCAACTGATCAATTTCTCCAAGGAGATCCTTATCCAATTCTGGATTATCCGCAACAAATTGAATAATAAGATTTTGTTTTGATTCTATCTCCTTGACATAAAATGCCTCAACATCATTGAAGGCTATATCATTTTCATTGATAAATCCATTTGCATGGACCAGAGTATCATTTCGATCCGTTCTATCCACCAATAACCACACAACAGCAGCAAACAACACTATTGCTGCAGCACGCCATAGATAAGTGGTGATAGGAACCTGTGGTGTTTCACTATTTTCAAGCTGATCGTTGATGTTATGCCAAACATCTTCAGGTGGCTTTTGGTCGTCAAATGCCGCCCTGTTTTCCTTGACGAATTTTTCCAGTTTATCCATTGACATACACTCTTTCCTTTAAAATTTCCTTTAATCGTTTCTTTGCCCTGTTATATTGAGACTTGGAGGTAGATTCCGAGATACCCAAAATCCCAGCTATTTCCCTGTGATCGTACCCTTCAAACAGATAAAGAGATAGTACGGTACGAAAGCCATCTGGTAGTTGTTGCAGCGCTTCTTTAATCCGGTCTATTTCAAGGATTATTTCATGGTCATGGATGGTTGTTTCTTGCTGGGCATCGTGCCCATCCAATTGTGTATACAATATTTTGTTCTTCTTAACGTGATTTATAGAAGAATTAACCACGATCCGTTTTAACCATGCACCAAATGAGGATTCACCTTTAAAAGCCTTTAAATTATTAAAAGCACTTAAAAATGCTTCCTGCAATACATCTTTCGCATCGTCCGGGTCATTCGTAATTCTATAACAAATATTGTACATTGCCTTTGAATATTGTTTGTAAAGCGCATATTGAGCAGATCTGTCCCCACTTATACACGCTTTTATTAAAACATTCTGTTTAGCAAGTTCCAATCCCGTTTTTAATTAAATATCACCATAAAGACAGGGAAAAAATGCAAGGGTTGCAATTCACGAACAAAAAGGCGTTTTTCATGCATTAAATTACAGAAAGCCTTCAGAAGGTGCATTTTATATATCCTTAGTTTGATAATTCTTGGTAGTTCTTTTTAGCAAGATAGAATTCTGGCTGTATTTCAAGTGCTATTCCAAATTGTTTCTTAGCCTCAGTAACATTCCCTTCTTCTTTTGATATAAGCCCTTTAATATTATGAAGGCTGGCCCGTAAGACTACTTCCTGTTCTACATCGTTTTCATCCGGGAAGAATATCTTTATCTCATCCGATTCTCTCTTGCTCAGCATTATGTCAATATTGGTCTTACTCTCCTTATATCGTTTCAGCTGATATTGTAAAATGGCCATTTTATATAAGAAATTGATGTTATTGGCCCTCAGGTATAGTGATTCATAATCCTCAAGGGATTTATCGATCGCACCAACCTGTTCCAGGGAAACAGCACGCATCTCAAGAGCCTGAGTATTATTTGGATTCAATAAGAGCACATCATTGAGGGTTAAGGTAGCGGAAAAATACCTCTGATTATCGAAATAAATATAAGCCAGTGCATAAAGAATGGAATCATTCTGCGGCTCCAGAACACAAATATTGTAAAGAGCAGTAATAGCTGCATTTACATCACTGTATTTGACAGCCCTTTGATAGATCCCTTTCTGCATTCTGTACATCATGGTTTGGCGGATGTCAATCTGTTGTTGTCCTTGTGCCTCATCTTGAGCCTGTACCGTTTGAATCATGAACAGCAATAACATCCATACGGTAATTCCTAAAATCGTTTTTTTCATTAGAGTTTTCATCTTATTTTTTACTTTCTGTTTTCAAACCTAATCCTTTTCCCAGTTCCAGCATGAATTTTTTTGCTGCAGAATGGTTATTCTCAATTTTGCCATCAAGGATGGCTTCTTTAATCTCATTTTTTATAATTCCTACTTCCCTGCCAGGGGGGATATTAAATATCTTCATAATTTCTTCACCTGAAATGGGAGGTTGAAAATTACGCAACTTATCTTTTTCCTCCACTTCAAGGATCTTTTTTTCAACTTTCTCAAAGTTATTCAAATACCGGCTAACCTTCTCAGGGTTTTTGGAAGTAATATCAGCTTTACACAACAACATAAGCTTATCTATATCATCACCTGCCTCAAACACCAACCTCCTCACGGCAGAATCAGTAATGGAACTGCTAACCAGGGCTATCGGCCTGAGGTGAAGCCTCACCAACTTCTGAACAAAACGCATCTTGTCATGAAGGGGCAATTTAAGCCTTCTGAATAGCCTGGGTATCATTCGTGCCCCGATCTCTTCGTGACCGTGAAATGTCCATCCTGCTTTTTCATCAAACCTTTTTGTAACCGGTTTGGCTATATCATGCATAATGGCTGCCCATCGAAGCCATGGATCTCTGGATCTTTTTGAAACATTATCCAGAACCTGCAAAGTATGATAGAAATTATCTTTATGTGCATTCCCTTTGATCTTATCCACCCCATACAGATCTACCATTTCAGGAAAAATATACTGTAAGAGCTCAGCATGAAATAAAAGTTTAAATCCATATGATGGAGTATCTGTCATTATTATTTTCTCAAGCTCGGCAATGATCCTTTCCTGTGATACGATCTTTATCCTTTCAGCATTCTTTATGATGGCATCGAAGGTATCCGAGGTAATATCAAAATTCAGCTGAGCTGCGAATCGAATTCCACGCATCATCCTGAGGGGATCATCAGAAAATGTAATATCTGGATCAAGGGGTGTTTTTATCTGTTTTTTTCTCAGGTCACTCATCCCATCAAAAGGATCTATTAAATTTCCATAGTTGTCTTCATTCAGCCCGAATGCCATGGTATTTATGGTAAAATCCCTACGGTTTTGATCGTCCTGGAGTGTCCCGTCCTCTACGACAGGTTTTCTCGAATCGCGGTTATAGGATTCCTTGCGGGCCCCTACAAACTCAATTTCGGTATTTTTATAACGGAACATAGCCGTACCAAAGTTCTTGAATACATGCAAGGTCTTTTCTTTACCGAAATGACGAGCCACATTTTGTGCCAGTTTTATTCCACTCCCAACGGTCACGATATCAATATCAAAATATTCATCCTTCCTTTTCAGAAAATAATCCCGCACGAATCCCCCTACAACGTATGTTTCCATACCCATTCGATCCGCTAAGCAACCAATTTCCCTGAAAACAGGATTCTGATCCAAAACCGTACTATAATTCATTATCTCAGCCACAGCTATCTTTGACTGGCAAATTTAACAATAAATAATTTGTGATTTTTTTTAAAATAATACACCCAAACAGGTTAATATTCTATAATTTATCAATAATAGTGCCTTATTAAAAAATTATTACAATTTTAAGCAGACCCCATCAATTTATTCAATTATAAATCATAAATTTGTATCCCATAGGTACTAATCAATTTATTGCTTATGGGGCCCACTAAATACATCTTTGTCACTGGAGGAGTGACATCATCACTTGGAAAAGGAATCGTTGCTTCATCACTTGGTAAATTGCTGCGGGCCAGAGGTCTGTCAGTCACCATTCAAAAGTTTGATCCATATATAAATGTGGATCCTGGCACATTGAATCCCTACGAACATGGCGAATGCTATGTGACGGAAGATGGTGCCGAGACAGATCTTGACCTCGGACATTATGAACGGTTCTTAAATGTGCACACCTCCCAGGCCAATAATGTGACTACGGGCAGGATATATCATAATGTGATCACTAAAGAAAGGCAGGGTGAATTTCTGGGGAAAACTGTTCAGGTTATCCCGCATATTACCGACGAAATAAAAAGAAATTTTTACCTCCTTGGTGAAACTGGTGATTATGATGTGATCATTACAGAAATCGGCGGATGTGTTGGCGATATAGAATCTCTCCCATTTGTGGAAGCAGTAAGGCAAGCCAGACAAGACCTGGGCCCTAATAATCATTTGACCATCCATCTGACCCTCGTACCTTATCTGAAATCATCAGGAGAGTTGAAGACCAAGCCTACTCAGCATTCTGTAAAACAGCTTCTTGAGGCCGGAGTCCAGCCTGATATCCTCGTTTGCAGAACAGAATATCCTCTTCCAACCGAAATAAGAAGAAAAATTGCGCTTTTCTGTAATGTCTCAATAAATTCGGTCATCGAATCCATTGATGTGGAAACCATTTACGATGTGCCTATCAAACTCCGTAAGGAAAAGCTCGATGAACGTGTATTGGAAAAACTCAATATCAATAATTTCAAGGACCCCAATCTTGATCAATGGAAAGAGTTTTTAGGAAAGCTTAAAAATCCTCAGGAAGAGGTCACCATAGGCCTGATTGGCAAGTATGTTGAATTACATGATGCTTATAAATCGATAAATGAATCTTTTATCCAGGCGGGGGCCTTTAACGAGTGCAAGGTCAACATTGATTGGATCAGCTCAGAATACCTGAGCCCGGATGATATAGGTGATAAACTAAGCCATCTGGACGCTATGCTGATCGCTCCGGGATTTGGCGAAAGGGGTATCCCCGGGAAAATTGAAGCTGCACGTTATGCCAGGGAAAACAAAGTGCCATTTTTCGGCATATGCCTTGGCATGCAATGTTCCGTAATTGAGTTTGCACAAAATGTTCTGGGCTTAAAAGATGCAGCGTCAACAGAGGTTGATCCGAAAACACCGGATCCTGTGATAGATCTGATGGAGGAACAAAAAAGTATTACCATGAAGGGGGGAACCATGAGATTAGGTACCTATCCCTGTAAAGTCACACCTCATACCAAGGTTCATTCCATTTATAAAAAAGATAATATAAGTGAAAGGCATAGACATAGATATGAGTTTAATAACAAGTATTTTGAGCAATTTGAAGAGCATGGAATGATATTTTCAGGAATAAATCCTGATTCAAGCCTGGTGGAAATCATTGAATTATCAGACCACCCATGGTATATCGGAACTCAATTTCATCCAGAATTTAAAAGCACAGTAATAAATCCTCATCCATTATTTGTTAAATTTGTAGCCGCTTCTTTAAAATTTAA
>CAYMFU010000292.1:0-68251 GCA_964389805.1 uncultured Roseivirgaceae bacterium
GGAAATATCAGCTCAAAAGTGAAACATCTAATGAATTGTTTTTTCAGATCCATGATCTGATAAAATCATTTGGCAACCAAATAGCCATTTGTACATATACTCATGCTGGGACTGATTTCTACAGGAAGGAATCAAATTCACACGCTGCGCTTTATGATGACTTCGTGCCTTGGGAATATCAATCAGCACATAATGTAAAAAGTACGCTTGGATCCTGGAAGGATGAGCAGGTCAGCAATGCTATTGTCCATTTCTATGGTTATCCGGCAAGGCACTCTGCCGACGCCCGATGGTTATCCCAGCAACGCCTGTTTCAAAACATAATGTATGGTGCCGGCCCTGACTTTTATTGTATAGGAAGGCTTGATAATCTTGAAGACCGCTATGTGCTGGACAATATGAAGGAAGTCTTTCACTTTCATAAAAAGAATGAAAAGTACCTGCATCACACCCGAACAGGAAATAAAGTTCTTATTCTGCACGATTATCATTCAGGGAATGAATACAATGGAATATTTGAAATACTTACGGAGAATCATGTTCTTTTTGATGTGATGGAGCATTGGTGTATTGATACAGATGATGTTCCCAGATCCATTGATAGTTACGAGGTGGTCATATTACCGGATATTAGCAGGTTAAGCGATGCCCAATGCCGGCAACTTGATCAATATGTTGAGTCAGGAGGTAAAATTCTTGTAACTGGATTTACATCAACCAAAGATGAGTTTGGGAATCCGCTTGATAAACTAAGGTTAAATTCCCTGGGAGCTATGCCGGAATATAAAGCCTTTGAAAAAGTCCAGGGCACTTATTTCAGGATATTTGAGGAAGACAAAAGAAGATTGGGAAATAAAGTGTATGAAAATCTTGATCTGGTATATGCCTGGGAGGAGGGATTATTATGCGAAATCAAAAAAGAGGCTTTTGGTTATCTCGGTTATATTCCCCCTGCCATGATAGGGCCACCTGAAAAGTGTTACTATGAAGAAGTTACAGAGATCCCTGGATTGATCCATCAGAAATATGGCAAAGGGCAGACCGTCTTCATACCCTTTAAGATTGGATCTTTATATCATCACAAAAGGCATTATGGACATGCGGCTCTGGTATTGTCTTCTATAAAAACACTTCTTGGATTCAAACCAAATTTGCTGGTCAATGCTTCACCTCTGGTGGAGATATCCAGGCAAATAGGTGCTAAAAAGGATTTCGAATGGTACGGTTTGTTAAATCACACAGGTCAGCTGGGCAATGGTTTTTATGAACCGGTTCCAATTAAAGATATTACTTTAGAATTCCAACCTCAAAAAATAGTAAAATCAATAAGTAGTTTAAAAGATAATGTAGAGATCGATTTTATACAAAGTGAAGATCTTGTTGAAGTAACCTTGCCCGAACTTGGGACTTATGATGTTTTACTTGTAGAATACCAATAGCTACAATTACCAAATATGAATAATGCCTTGATTAAACAGATATGAAAATTTGAATTCAACGGTTTTGAATTTCATATTATTGCTGACTTTATCGGATGTAAGTATTATCAAAATATAGATATCAATAAGATTGATCTTCATTAATAATCTCATTCCCATAAAATACTTGCGATCGGGCACATAATACTATGTGCAAAATGATATAAATTTGCACTCAGGATTTTTTGATAGTGCAAACTAAAGATATTATGAAATTTTTTTTCAAGATCATATTATATGCATTGGGCAGCATAATACTGATACTAGCCGCAACGTACCTGTTCTATTTCATTAAATGGAAAAAAGCTTCCTCAGAAAATATGGCTTTACTGGGACCTGAAGCTCCTATTATCACGGTTGATGGATATAAGTTCAGGGATCTGAATAAGAACGGCACGCTCGATGTATATGAAGATTCAAGACATAATGTGGAACGCAGGGTGGAAGATCTATTAAGCCAGATGAATGTTGAGGAAAAGGCAGGAATGCTATTTTTTCATATGATGGTTATGGAAGAAGATGGTTCCCCCAGTGAAATCCCTTCCTTTACAAATCCGTTTTCTCTGATGCTCGAAAGTCCGTCTTTACAGATCGCCAGAAAACGGATGAATCATTTTAATATTCTTAAGGCTGCCAAGCCTGAAGCCATGATCAAATGGAATAATACTTTGCAGAAAATGGCAGAAAGGACCCGCCTGGGAATTCCATTAACCGTAGGTTCTGATCCAAGGCATGGAAAGGAAATGAACATTGGAACAGCCATCTCTACACGCTTCTTTTCAAGATGGCCTTCTCCACTTGGTTTGGCGGCCACCAGGGATTCAGTCCTGGTACATGAATTTGCAGATATCGCAAGGCAGGAATACCTCGCAGTAGGGATTAAGGTCGCCCTTCACCCAATGGCTGATCTAGCAACAGAACCTCGATGGGCCCGTGTAAATGGCACTTTTGGTGAAGATGCCTACCTGAGCGCTAAGCTTACAGGCGCATATATACTTGGATTTCAGGGTGACAGTTTAACTGATAAAAGTGTAGCCTGTATGACCAAGCATTTTTCCGGAGGTGGTCCGCAGGAGGATGGATGGGATGCACATTTCGCTTCAGGTCCCGGGCAGGTTTATCCAGGTAATAATTTTGATTATCATTTGATACCTTTTACAGAGGGCGCTTTCCCAGTTGGTACTGCACAGATTATGCCCTATTATGGGATTCCCAAAGGGCAGACCAGTGAGGATGTCGGTTTTGCCTTTAACAAAGATATTATTACAGGATTGCTTCGCGACTCATTGGGTTTTGATGGTGTTGTTTGTACGGACTGGGCTATTGTTACTGATATGTTCATTAAGGAAGCAGCCGCATGGGGTGTCGAGCATTTATCAGAAAAAGACAGGGTGAAGAAGATCTTCGATGCAGGTTGCGATATGATAGGAGGAGATTCAAGGACTGATCTTGTACTTGAATTACTAAAAGAGGGTGGCCTGTCAGAGTCCAGGATCGATGTATCTGTAAGAAGAATATTACGGGATAAATTCATACTTGGAATATTTGATAATCCATACCTCGATAATGGTAATATATCGGTCTTTGAAAACCAGACTTTCAAGGAAAAAGGAAAGGAAGCACAACGCAAGTCGATGGTTTTATTAAAGAATGAGGATAATTTCCTTCCTTTAAAAAAAGGCATTAAGGTTTATGCTCAGGGTATTGATATCAATATACTCAAAGATTACGCAGAAGTTGTTAAATCTTCGGAAGATGCCGATGTTATAATACAGAAGCTGACCACACCTACCTCTCCGCCACCAGATGGTGCTGGATTTTTAGAAAACATATTTCCACAGGGGAGGCTGGATTTTCCAGATGAAGAGTTGTCTGAAATATTGAGTTTGATAAATACTAAACCAACAGTATCTATACTCAGTGTTAATCGCCCACCAGTAGTTCCGGAAATTGATGAAGTCAGTAAAGCCATGGTAGCGGAATTTGAGATCGAAGATGATATAATATGTGAAATGATCTTTGGAGAGTTCAGCCCTACAGGGAAATTACCCATTGAGATCCCTTCATCAATGCATGCTGTGGAAAAACAATTTGAGGATATGCCTTATGACTCTGAAAATCCGCTGTATCCATTTGGACACGGATTAACATACTAACGCTAGCCAGGATTTATATAGGATTGTAATATTAATACTTTAATCTTATTTGTTGATGGTCTTCCCTCACCCAAGGCAGATTAAATCTCGGCGATAGTCTCTATATTTATATCTTTGCTATCAAACAATCCTTCCTTAAATTTAAGTCCAAGGCCTGGTTCATCAGGAGGCAGTATGTGAATTTTAAGAAATAAAAATCTGATCTATAAAATCAGATAATATAATTGAACAATTAAAAGTCCTGTTAATTTCTAAGTATCTCCATAGAGGAATTTTAATGGACATATAAATCTTACACTTAATGGTTCTTATATTTATTTCATCTTATTTATTATTATAAGCAATTGATTGAATATTTTTGAAGTTAGATCTAAAAAGATTTTTCTAGAGGATTTTTTCTATTATTTGAATATCACTAAATGCATTATTATGAAAAAGTTATGGTCATACATATCCCTTCTGAGTATTACACTTAGTTTGGTTTCATTCACACAATTAAAATCTTATCAGAACGCCTCCTGGACAGAAGAAGACAATCCACCCTGGCAGGACCAGAATGTGTGGCAGATCAACAAGGAAGCTCCGCATGCACATTTCATTCCTTTTACATCTAAGGAATCAATAAACGATGATAAATTCTCTTCCCCCTTATTAAAATCGCTTAATGGCACATGGAAGTTTAACCTGGTTACTAAGCCCGGCGACCGACCATTTTACTTTTATAAAGACGATTTTGATATAAGTGATTGGGAGGACATTAAGGTCCCCTCAAACTGGGAAGTACTGGGTTATGATTACCCGATCTATACTAATGTCAAATTTCCACATGACCGGACTCCACCGGTTATTCAGGATCATTATAATCCAGTAGGCTCGTTCAAGCGCACTTTTACAATACCTGATGAATGGAATGATAAGAAAGTTATTCTTCATTTCGGAGCGGTAAGTTCAGCTCTGAACGTTTGGGTTAATGAACAAAAGGTTGGATACAGTGAGGATAGCAAAACACCAGCAGAATTTGATATTACGAAATATCTAAAGGAGGGAAAAAACTCATTAGCAGTTGAGATATTCCGTTGGAGCGATGCGAGCTACCTTGAAGATCAGGATTTCTGGAGGTTGAGTGGTATGACCAGGGATGTTTACCTGCAGGCTAAAAACAGTCAGCACATCAGGGATTTCAGGGTAAATTCAGAATTGACCAATAACTATAGTGATGGTGACTTTAAAGTAGAGATAGAGATTATCAATGAAGAAGACGAGTCGGTGCCTTCCATCATTGAAGCCACGCTAAATTTTGAAGGGCAAAAAATAGCTGGATTTGAAAAGGAGCTGGAACTGATACCGGAGAAAAACATGGTTGACTTCTCCAAAGTAATAACAACCGCTAAGCCCTGGACAGCTGAAACGCCTAATTTGTACGAACTGGTTATAGAACTCATGGACCAGGATGGAAATCCCCTGGAAGCATTCAGGCAAGATGTAGGCTTCAGAACAGTTGAAATAAAGGATGGATATTTACAGGTGAATGGTCAATACATCTATTTGAAAGGGGTAAATCTGCACGAGCATCATGATGTTAACGGGCATGTTGTCGATGAAGCAACAATGATAAAAGACATTGAGGTCATGAAGGCTCATAACATCAATTCGGTAAGAACATCCCATTACCCACAGCCTGAAAGATGGTATGAATTGTGCAATAAGTATGGATTGTATCTTATCGATGAAGCCAATATTGAGTCCCACGGTATGGGTTATGGAAAAGAATCCCTGGCAAAGGATACCACCTGGATGGGAGCACATCTATACCGAACGAAAAATATGTTCGAAAGAGATAAGAACCAGCCATCCATTATTATCTGGTCATTGGGTAATGAAGCTGGAAATGGTCCGAACTTTTATGCTACCTATGATTACCTGAAAGATATTGACAAAACCAGACCCGTTCAATATGAAAGATCTGACATGGAGTACAATACCGATATCATCTGCCCAATGTATTGGGGCATTCAGCATATGGTTAAATATGCCGAATCCGATCCTGCGCGGCCATTGATACAATGTGAATACGCCCATGCTATGGGAAACAGCGTGGGTAACCTTCAGGATTATTGGGATGTTATTGAAAAATATGACGCATTGCAGGGTGGATTTATATGGGATTGGGTGGACCAGGGCTTGCTGACTACCAATGAGAATGGTGAAGAATTCTGGGCCTACGGAGGCGATTTTGGACCAGATGATGTACCCTCTGATGGGAACTTCTGCAATAATGGCCTGGTAGATCCTGACAGGGGCGCAAAACCTCAATTATTGGAAGTGAAAAAGGTTTATCAAAATATTGGATTTGAAGATTTAGATCTGGCTAAAGGTGATCTGGCAATTACCAACAAATATGGATTCATTAATCTAAGTGGGTTTAAGTTTATTTGGGAAGTCCAGGAAGATGGGGAGACCATCCTGGATGGCAATTTCTACCAGGTCAATCTTAAGCCAGGGGAAACAAAAGAGATTCCTCTTCCACTTGATTTCCAGAAAAAAATTAATTCTGAATATTTCTTAAATATTTATGCATTGACAGCCACTGAGGCAAACCTGGTTCCTGCCGATCATATTGTTGCCTTTGAGCAATTTGAATTAACCAACCCTCAGCAGGAAACGATGACCGTCGAAGCTCCAAAAACAACGTTGAAGGTTGATAAATCAGGCGAGAATGTAATCATTACAGGTGATGGTTTTTTAGCTGTATTCAGTAAAGCTCAGGGAAGTCTGGAGCAGTATAACGTTGACAATAACGACCTATTATTACAGGAGTTTGTTCCGGATTTCTGGCGTGCTCCTATAGATAATGATTTTGGAAATGGCCTGCACCAGCGATCCAGGATATGGCGAAAGGCTGGTGAAAGAAAAAGTGAAGTGAAAGTAAGTGTTAAAAAGCTAAAGACACATATTGATGTGATCTGTGAAATGACTTTAAATGATCAGGAGAATAAACCGATAGCAAATTATATTACAACATACTCTGTTTATGATAATGCAGATATTATTGTTACCAATAATTTTGAGAAAACAGATGAAAAGCTTCCTGAAATTGTCAAGATGGGTATGAACCTGCAAATGCCTAAAAATTATGATCAGATAACCTGGTTTGGAAGGGGCCCGCAGGAATCCTATTGGGATCGTAAGACAAGTGCCTTTGTAGGCAAGTATTCCGGATCAGTTGAGGATCAGTACTGGGCTTACCTCAGGCCACAGGAAAATGGGAATAAAACCGACGTCAGGTGGGCTGCTCTTACCAATTCCAATGGAGACGGACTCCTCTTTATTGGGCAGGAATTACTGTCGGTCAATGCTCAACATCTGATCATGGAAGACCTGGAATCACCTGAACGAACGGATGGACGTCATGTAAAAGGAGTGAAACCCGTTAACAGGCATACCGATGATGTGAAATTCCGGGACCTGACTTCCGTAAATATTGACTTTAAGCAAATGGGAGTTGGTGGTGACAATAGTTGGGGAGCACGTACACATCCTGAGTACAGGTTGACAGAAAATGCATACAGTTATTCATTCCTGATCTGTCCTGTTACTAAAGAAGAAGATATTACGGAAAAAGTAAAATCCAAGAGATCTTCTGGCAATATGTCATTGGATTATAAATTATAATTCAAGATACTGCTCATTATTGATTTTTAGTCTGTCTGAGGTGCTTAGCGGATCCCAAAGGGATTTATATTGCTGCTTGTGTCACATAATCAAAATTTGACCAACCGGTCGGTCTAAAGTAAAATGGATCTTGCCCAAACAAGGATAGGATTGTGATATAAATGCGGTGATGAAGACTTATCTCCTGAACTCCTGCATCACAATCCGGCGATACATTTTATCCAGAAAAATATCCGCATCTATTTCCATGCCTATAGTGCAATTCGGATCTTTAGATTCATCGATTCGTGTAAAGCCCTTATCATCTACATAAACATATGCTTCTTTTGTTTTAAAAAGATCCGGCCACAGGACCATCCCAATTGCAACACCATCATGCATTTTAGGGATAACCGCCCATTTGGCGTGAAGGAACCACAAAGAATAGAGTGCCCCTAAGGCATCCGTCAGCGGCGTATCCCGGTTAAAAACTGCAGTTAAGTATTCCTTTTCAAAATTGGTTTGATACGTTACATCAAGTGGAGCCAGTGTAATATTGGCACCGGAATCTATAAATTTTTTAGAAGCAGCCAGGCTGCCCACAACATTCCATTCCCTACTGGGATCATTGCCGTCATACCCTTTTTCTATTGATCCGAACATTGACACAACTCGTTTTGCTTTTTTCAGCGCTCCTGGATCCCTGTCCACCACATCGCCAATATTATCCACAGGACCAACCGTAAAGAGAATAATTTCATCCGGGTATTTGTTTAGACTTTCAATTATAAAATCTACTGCTGATTTATCCTGTGGTAGCAGCTTATCAAATCCTTCCGCCCATAAGAATTGAGGGGAATCACCTTCTAGCTTATTATGTAATCCTACTACGGTTGGCGTATGCCGGCCAAGGTATACAGGGATATGGTCATTGCCAGTTTCATATAACATTTTTACAGCAACCCTACCGCGGCCAGGTGTATTACCATGGTCCATGCAAATGCCTAAGATCTCAAATTCCTCCTGGCTGCAAAGTAATAGAGCTACAGCAAATGCGTCATCAATGTCACCTCCCAGGTCACAATCGAATATTACTTTTTGCTTTTGAGCTTGTAAAGAAGTTAAAATAAGCATGGCTGACAACGCTAAAAATATTTTTTTCATAGTATGTTAAAGATTAATTTGATTTAAATATAATGAAATTTGACAGGTTTAATTTCTTTTCAATTCAAGATTGAAATATCTTCAAAGGATAGTTCTTTAGTATAGAAATTTATAATTTGAATATGATTTGATACTAAATTGAAATCAATCATGAAATCTCTTACATCTCGTCGAAAATTTGTAAAATACAGTTTAAAAGGAATAGCCGCGACAGGGTTAGTGGGTATAGTGGCACCAATATGGGCAAGGCCTTTAAATAAAAATCGAATAGGTTTGGGAAATCAAAGCATAGGTTCAGAGGAACTTTTCTTTAAGATTTCCTTGGCCCAATGGTCCCTGCATAGGAGCTTTGAAGACAGTAAGCTGAAGGCTGAAGAATTCCCGGTAATTGCGAAAAATCAATTCGATATCAATGCTGTAGAGTATGTGAATAGTTTATATTCAAAACACGCTGAAAATTCAACATTCTGGAATGATTTGAATCAACGTGCCAGGAATCAAGGGGTGCGAAATCTTTTGATCATGGTTGATGATGAGGGAGATTTGGGAGACACAAATGATAAAAAGCGAAAAAAAGCAGTTGAGAACCATTACAAATGGGTTGATGCAGCGAAGATAATGGAGTGCCATTCCATTCGGATCAATGGTTTCGGAAAAGGCAGCAAGGAACAGGTAGGAAGTGCTCTTGTGGATGGGATGGGAGCCCTCGGAGCGTATGCGGATAAGGTTGGAATAAATGTTATGATTGAAAATCATGGATTATATACATCTGATGGTAAATGGATTGTGGATGTTTTGACCCGAATAGGAAAGGATAACTGTGGTAGTTTACCTGATTTTGGAAACTTTTGTACAGCCCGAAAATGGGGCAGCACTCAGGATGGAACCTGTCCGGAGGTCTACGACCGGTACCTGGGAGTGAGGGAAATGATGCCTTTTGCCAAGGGAGTCAGTGCAAAATCCTACAGGTTCGATGAATCGGGGCAGGAAACGACCATTGATTATGGGAAGATGTTACAAATAGTCAAAGAAGCGGGATTTACTGGATATATTGGAATTGAATATGAGGGAATCGAATTAAGTGAACCGGATGGCATTATCGCCACTAAAAAGTTGCTGATTTCTGAAGGCAAAAAAATATAAGCCTATCAGTTGTTGATTGTAAGAACCGTATCTGATCAAGGAAACAGGTCTAAATATGATATCTGACATCAATCTACACATTATCAGTATTTCCACATGATATTGAATAGTGTATTAAGGTAATTTTGACCTCTATATTTTGTTGAATCCGAATCCTGGTCCTTCAACAATGGCCATTTCTCCATTTTTTATTGAAAATCCTCCTTCAACTATATCCACAGCCAGGTCAAGGCTACCATCAAGGTCGATATACCGGGTATTATTACAGGCAAATGCAGCATGAAGAGCAGCAGTGATACTGATAATGCTCTCATCAAAACATCCCCAGAAAAGATCAATATTTGCAACTTCGGCAATTTTTGCAATTTCAAAAGCACCCGTAAGACCTCCGCATTTCATGAGCTTTATATTGAATATACCACAGGTTTGAGGATGAGAAGCTAGCTGAAAAGCAGATACAGCATTTTTAAGAGACTCATCACATGCTATGATCATCCTGATCTGCTCTGGAAGATGATTCATCTCGTTCTCCTTACCTACTGGCATGGGCTGTTCTATCAGTTCCAGGCCAAGATATTTTGTTGCCTGATAAAATTTGTTTGTTTTATCCAGATCGTACCCCTGGTTTGCATCTACCCTTATTTTGAAATAGTTTCCAAATTCCTCTCTCAATTTTATGCAACGTTCAATATCCAGTTCAACATCATGTCCCGTTTTTACTTTTAAAATCTTAAATCCCCGGTCTTTATATTCCCTTGCCTCTTTTAAGGTATCTTCAACGTTGCAAATTCCAATCGTGACAGATGTGGGTAAAGATTTATGTTTCTTTCCATAAAAATCAACAACCGGAATATCT
The DNA here is from genome assembly GCA_964389805.1 of uncultured Roseivirgaceae bacterium. Classification (GTDB taxonomy): domain Bacteria; phylum Bacteroidota; class Bacteroidia; order Cytophagales; family Cyclobacteriaceae; genus JAGTVG01. The sequence continues at coordinate 10,449 of CAYMFU010000292.1, forward strand.
AGATATTTACAAAAAGCGTCGTGCATTGCAATATCTATGGCAGCTCTTGTGGCTGAAAATTTATGGAAAAATTCCCTGGATTCTGTGATTAAAGTTCGAAAATGACGGATGTCCCTACCTATCCAACCCATTACCTCGTCAGACTTTAAATTAGAAATGGTCTCTTCCATTTTTTCTCCTATTACAAATTCTCCTTCCGCCGCGGCACCGTATCCTACAATCCCATTTTCCAATTCTATTTCGATAAAAGCATTTACAGCAGATGAATAAGTCTGATAGGCCACGGTATACGGTTTGGTCAGGTCCAGGTCTTTTTTATAGGATCTTATATCTTTAATTTTCATTCTATTCCATTTTTCCTAATATGGGTATAATGCCATCGATTCCCTCTTCTATGGGTATAAATACCGGAATACCAAGTTCCTCTTGATATTTATTTTTTGCTGTCCGGGCTTCTTCAAGATTGCAATTTCTGGTATTCAATACCAGGGCAATAACTTCTGAATTATAGGATTCAATCAATCGGATCTCACTTTCAACTGATAATACTTCACCCCATTCTGGATTTTCATCATAATACCCTCTTTTTATTTCATGAACCAGGATGGCATACCTGGCATTCCCCGAAACCAGCATTTCTGAGCCACAGGGACCACTTGGATTTCGTAAGGCAGATTGACCTTCTATGAAGATATAGTCTGGGCCTTCATTTTTATATGCCTCAATAATTGCATTTGCCAATTCCCCACTGACAAAATCATTTATAGTAGCATCAAATATAAAACCATACTTATGACCTTGCATCCAACCTGTTTGACCGGTATAGATCATTTCTGCCTTTTTGCCCTCTTTTCCTACTGCCTCCAGGATAAGCTGCCCGGTAGTCCGTTTACCTACAGCACAATCTGTCCCTAATAATGCAATCACCGGACATTTGACGGAAAAGATTTCAGCAGTCCAGAATTTCAGTTCTCCAAATTGTTTTGGCTTCCGTACATCAATTAATTGTACATTATTATCCTCCGCAAGTTTTACAAAAGCAGGCCTCTTCTGTAAGAAATCATGTAATCCATTAATTATTGAAATACCATGCGATAAAGCTGTTGCAATAGATTCTTCCAGAAAAGAAGGCAGTTGGCCCCCCACAGTCGCTATTCCAATTATGCAGTAATCAGGTTTTCCTACTATCTGTATGGCTTCCTCAAGGGATTTAAGAATAGGAATGTTTCTGTGCTTCCGATCCAGTAATTCACCCGCATCGTGACCAGAATGAATATAATCGATAACAGCAGTAATTGTAAAACGTGATGATCCACGGATAAGCCCATGAGAGGTTTTAGCATCCACTTCCAGGAAAGCACCACTTGTCAATAAAAATGCAGTACCTGTAATATTAATAGTTACCATTTATTGGCCTTGAATTGTAATAAATAATGCCAATTTAATCCATAAAGATATCATTGACAAATGGGACAAGTACCTATCGTCAGATCATCCAAATCAATCCCTGAAAGCATTTGAAGGATTGTTCATATCCTAAAGAAATGCTTCGCAAAAATTATAAATAACTGAATATCAGCGCAATAACTTTTTTGGCATATACTTTGCGTTATCCTAATTGAAATTAAGATTGGCGCCATGATTTTAAATAAATTGTTTTATCCGTTTGCCAACCCTGAGTTTTGGGGATTAAAGGCAGACTTAAAATTTAAAGTCATGAAAACTACATATTATTTATACAGGTTGAATCGAATCATAATATTGATAAGTATATTCTTGTTAATATTAAGTTTCGCAGTTAATGCACAGACAAGGTCCAGCAGAAATGGTGATAAAAACCATAGCCGGACTAGAGCTACTACGGTTCAAAGAAGTGATAATACAAACCGGAACCGGACTGGAACTACGACAGTTCAGAGAAGTAACAACAGCAGAAATGCCAGGACTTCATTAAATTATGATCGTAGAAAGACTACAGCGAATAATCAAGGTAGATTTATTGAGCGTGAGACAAAACCGAAGCAGCAGTCTTATACCTATAAAAGCAATGATTATAATAATCATAATCAAAAACATAAGTATAATAAGCAGAAGGTGTATCATAAACAGTATCACCATACTCATAGCAAACATTACTATTACAAGAAGTATTATCATCCGTCACCCTGGACATATTACAATTATCCAGTCGTATTTTATCATTCGAATTTTGGTGAATTCTATTACCACAGCGGTAGGTTTTACAGATATGACTGGCGCCATGGATATTTCACTGTTGACAGGCCAACGCATGTATATTTCAACAGGATTCCTCATGGGTATAGCAGGGTTTATATAAATGGTCGGTTGTATTACCAATACCATGATATATTATTCAGACATACGCCACATGGTTACAAGATTGTACCTCGTAGCTCTGGCATTTACTTCCATGCCAGTTTCTAATTTTCATATTCAGTTTAAAGTCCCGCCACCTGGCGGGATTTTTTTTGAATAAACTCGAGTTCCCACATAAAAACCACCCAAATTTTAATTGTAATATAATTCCCAGGTATCTTAATCATACCCTACATTTATAAAAAAAAATTATGTTCAACTCATCTTTCTAAGAAGTAGTTTAATTTGTAATTTTCAGGACAGACAGAAGGACATAATTCGAATACTTATTATATATGGGGTATGTTGAAAAGGATTTTCTTATGCGATACTTTAACCAACTGGGGATCGTTATGGCAAAAATCCTTGGCCTGAAAAATAAAGGTAAATTTGAAGAAGCCAATCAGATGATCGAAGATAGTCTGGCAGATTTTGGACTAATGATTCCTGAGGAATATCTGAGCATGGATGATTCAATTTTTATTGCTGAGATTACAAGAACACTTGGTTTGAACAAGGATCAGATCAGGGCATTATCGGAATTGCTATTTGAAAAAGGCGACATAGAGCGACTTTTGGGTAAGGAAGATTCGGCCAGAAATTTTCTCTCGAAAACCCTGATCCTGCTTGATTATCTGACCGGCATAGAAAAAGTTTTTTCCTTTGAAAGGGAAGATCGGATCAAATGGATAAATTCATATTTAAGTAATTGAATTAAGTAAATCTACCATGAAAAGATAAGTGAAAAGGAAATTAGAAAATCATTTCGATCAAAATAGCCACCAGGGCACCCAGGAATACAACGAGCAGCCTGGATAATTTCAGTTTATGCTTTGGATTCGATTCGAAGAATATAGTAGTTGAGATATGCAGGAAGCTCCCACTGACAATGGCATACAGCCATGACATTTCTTTGATTGAAAACATGTGATATTTTCCAACCAATGATGCAATCATCAATCCCACAGGTGAGCAAAGGCTAAATACAATCAGATACATTAAAGCCGTGGATGATTTTCGTGAATAGGCACTGACAATAACCATTAATGCCAAGGCTGCAGGGATCTTATGCAATATGATCCCTATAATTATCCCGCCGGCATGATTGTGAATACCTGAACTAACAGGGTGTGCAAGTATCGTGCCCTCCAGAAAGGCGTGAATACCCAGTCCTATTACCAGGATAGATGGCGTTATATATTTTTCACCCTTGTCTATGTGGTGAATGTGTCCGTGTTCTACGCCAGTAGACAGTATACCCAGAATCATTTGAAGAGCAAACCCAATGAGTATAAAAACACCAATCTGGAATGAATTTGCATACTGGGCATACACTTCCGGCAATATGTGTATGATGGTAATAGAAAAAAGATAGGCTCCTGCAAAAATCAGCAAATAGTCAAATTTCTTTTGTTTTAGAGAGGGAAAGAGATACAATGAGATCCCCCCCAGAAAAGCTGATAAGAATAGTATGATGGAGTTTATTATCATTAAATTCTATTTTTCAAGAAGAAAGATCATTCTTTCCGATTTATTTGCAACATATGGATTCAGGCTATAATCACCAAATATCTCCATAACCTTCAATCCGGTATTTTTAAAATACTCAAGAAATTCTACCCTTCGTATTGCCTTTACTTTCTCAAAAAAATGATGATTCTTTCCTGCATCAGTAAAATTAATTTCCTTTATGATCATTCCATCATCAACCTTTTTTGTTATACGGAATTTAATACCATTGACCTCTTTAATTTCTTCCGGAGCCAGATTATGTATTACCGTATAAGGATTTAGAAAATCTATGAGTAATTTACCCCCTTTTACCAATCCGTTTGCCGCTGCTTTTACAACACTTTCATTCTCTGTTTTCGAATCAAAATATCCAAAACTGGTAAAGAAGTTAAATATGTAATTAAAGTAGTTCCTCTTGAATACAAACTGCATATCATGAACAAAGAAACTGAGCCTGCTATTTTCATGGTCTTGTGCATCCCGGATATTTTCCTGGCAAATATCAAATCCTGTCACATTCAGACCTTTTTGGTTTAAATAAATTGCATGCCGGCCCTTTCCACAGGCTAGATCGAGGATCCTGTCTTCTTTTTGAATATCCAGATAGTCAATTAGTTTGTCGAGGAATAACTTAGCTTCGTTTAAGTCCCTGTTCTGGTATAAAATATGGTAATATGGTGATCCAAACCATTCATCTACCCACTCAATCTTAGGTGTCATTGTTAATTCTCTGTCTTTAATATGGATCTAAATCCATCCGTCATAAAAGTTTTAATAGTTCCATCATTATCTGAAAAAATGAAATATGCATCCATTTCAGGATGATCATTTATTATAGGTATAGCCTCTTCAATACCCAATACCATAAATGCTGTCGCAAAGGCGTCAGCTGTCATGCACTCACCCGCAATAACCGTAGCACTTAACATGGAGTGTTCAACCGGGTAGCCTGTATATGGACTTATGGTGTGGGCATATTTCTTACCATCCTTCACATAGAAATTTCTATAGTTGCCTGAAGTGGCTATACCCTTGTCTGTAACTTCAATAATGGCTTTTATTTTCCTGTCGAATATATCGACGGAAGGATCTTCTATGCCAGTGGTCCATGGAGTTCCGCGGTCGTTTAACCCTATGCATGAGATTTCGCCTCCGATATCAACAAGATAGTTTTCAACACCCTTGCTTTCGAGCAATTCTCCCACAACGTCCACACCGTATCCTTTAGCAATGGCACTGAAATCCAATGACATACCCGATAAAGATTTCCTGACTTCAAAGGAGTCAAATAAAATTTTATTAAATCCAACCAGTTTTTTTAATTCATCAATTTGTGCACTGTCAGGCAATTCATTTTCTTCAGGACCAAATCCCCAGGCATTTACAAGCGGCATTACAGTAGGATCAAAAGCCCCATTTGTAGCCTCGTATACTTGTTTACTTTTAACCAGTACGGGATAAAAATAAGGTGAGTTGAATTTGAATGAGTCCTTTTTATTGAACTGTGAGATTTCCGAGTCGGAAATGTATGTCGACAAAGATTTATTCCATTCCACTAACAATGAATCAATAGTTACTTTGTAGTTGGTTGCTTCAGGGTGCAAATATATGATGTTATAATAGGTCCCCATCGTTTCACCATTAAAGGTGACCTTTTTCAGTTCTTCCGAATTCTGGCGGAACATCCAGACCACAAACACTGCCAGGACCAAAATTACAGGATATATTCTGCTCTTATGGAACATTTTAAAAGATAAAAAAGAAACGCCAATTTACACCCTTTTTATGAATTATTTTTTCTAAAATATACTTTTAGAATTTATAATCTCCTTAAGGGATATATAAAAACTATCTTCTCCATTAACAATCTCTTTGGCGTAAGTTTCAGGAAACATCAGACCTCTACGATCTTTGCCATTTTTTCAAATTAAACATTCCTTTAACCAATTATTACAACCCGCAGACGCTTCCTTTTAATCAATTAACTATTATTTCCCTTTACTAAAAAAATTATAATACGATTTTATTTTCCTCTGCCAGGTCTGGCGTTTCTCCTGAATCCATTTCCTTCATTTTGGTTTCCCATTCGTCGATTTGGCCCAACAGCCCTTATCATAGTTTCCATAAAGACCTGCTTTTGTTCATCATTACATATGGCCATTACTTCTTTAAAATGAATAAAATTAATCAGCTCGAGCTCACTTTGCTTTTGACCAATATTCAGGAATATTTCTTCAGATTCTGGAGAAAAATCCTTATTTCTCATCATGCTCATAAGCTCCTTTCTTAGTGAATGGATTTCATTCACCTTTTCATCCAGCGCCGTACGATGTTTCAACAATAGCTCATCAAACTGGGCTTGCTGTTCTGAAGTAAAATTCAGCCGGCGATTGAGAAAGTGATCCTTTGCTAGGGGACGTCGGGTTTCTCTGAATTCCGGAACTTTAGTATCCCATACCTTTAGCCAGATTGTTGTTAAGGATGTAATATTCAGGATCACAAGAACCAGAATAATGATCCATAACAATTTTTTATTTGTAAATATTTCCATGATCTAGGGATTTGTAGTTGTTTGATTGATACTGTATATAGTTGGGGTAGAAGGATAAAGATCTTCCACAAAGGCTTGCTCGTTTTCCTGTAAGGAATCAGTTGATAAGGAATTTCGAAATATTGTGGTCGCCGTATAAATATTAAAGGCGATGACCATAATGATAAAAGCTAATCCAACATGCTGAATTACAGGTGATACAAAACCAGTTGGGCTTACAACAGCTTTATCTTTCCGTGCCTGAATTCTGGTATAAAGAAACGGTTTTGGCTTAGCCCGCTCTACGCCATCCAAGGCAGTCAGCGTTTTTTCTACCAGGGTTTCGATATGTTGATCCGTTTTTTTCATGATCTATTAATTAGATGTTATTTTAAGAAATAACTTGCGTTCTTACAATGATCTATAATAATCATATAGTTCCTTCTTTAGATTTGTTTTGGCCCTGTGCATAAGGGATTCCACCGAGGATAATGATTTTTGCATGATATCAGCAATTTGATCATATGATAATCCTTCCAGTTTATGCAGGGTAAAGGCCACTTTCTGGGATTCCGTTAGCTTTTCAATTGCCTGAAATAAGATACGGGATTGCTCTTCGTTTTCAGCTAGAACACCAGGATGATTGAAATCAGTAGCTTCCTGATTCATCTCCTGGTTTTCCTTATTAAACAAGGTCAGAATCCTGATCCTCTTTTTCCTTTTCAGTTTCCTCAAGTGTTCCAGAGATTTGTTTACAGTAATTCGGTAAATCCATGTGGATAAAAGGGAATCTTCTCTGAATTTATGAATAGAATTAAATATTTCTATAAATACTTCCTGAGTGAGGTCATCAGCATCATCAGCATTTTTTACCAGACTGATGCAGGTATTAAAAATTTTTTCCTGATATTCCTGTATCAATTGGCGATAACCATCCTCATCTGCATTTTTTAATTTATATATAAGCTTTGAATCGCCAATTTTCATTTGAAGTGTTCCCTGTAAAATAAAGATAATTGATTATTGGTAGTTTAAAAATGTAGATTAAAGAAAACCGGCTTAGAAAAAGCTTCTACACCGGTTTCTGCTTATTTAACCTCAATCTATTCATTTATATCCTTCCGCGTCCATTCCGGCCCATTGTTCCGAAGTGACTTCCCCTTCCATTGCGCTTGTTTCCAGAATGTGTATCGAATTTAATTTTCTGTTCATCTGTCAGCAACTCCCTGACTTTAAAATGCGTGTTTATATGACCTTTGCGAACAGTGGCCTGGAGCTTACTGATCTCATCGATCAACTGGTTGATCTTAGATTCACCTTCGTTTTCAGAGATCATGCTATTTAGTTGTGCATTCTTCTCCCTCAATTCGTTCATGGTAGGTAGTAATTTCTTTTGCATATCCAGGTGAAATTTCTCAATTTTTGTTTTTTGCTCATCGTTAAGATCAAGAACAGATTCCATTCTGCTCATAGGGCCATATCCATCTCCAACACCCCTGGCATTTTCCAGCCTAAATTCTTTCCGGTACCCATCTCCCCGATCCCTTTGTGCTTCTGCCTGGTTGCCGGCCATCATTAGCATGACGATTAATCCCGCTGACCAGATGTTCAATTTTATACTTTTCATTTTTTCATTGTTTTAGTTTAACTTTTACTCTTATGATGTTTTTTATTTAGAAAACTTGCGGGAGGGATTACAATTATTCGATAAAGCTTCAAATTTCCATTGATTTTTTCTGTTACCCGGAAAAGTTTACAGGCACAATAATCTTCCCGGGTTTCTCCTCAGTAATAAAGGTGTCACTTGCTAACAGTTCGGCCTATATGGATATGTTTTCCTAATTGCGATTATTAAATTTTTCAGAGGGTGAATGCTATTTTGCACAGTAAAGGATAATCAGAAAAAAGGCAATTCTCAGGAATAAATTTACTTTCAGGATTTTTAAATAGGAACTCACATTATTCTGTTCTTGTTCCCCAAACTAAATTATAAATTAAACCAATAGGTTAATTTGATAACAAAGGCTCTTAACTTGGGACGGCTGAAATCAATGAATCTATCTTCTAAACCAGCAAAGTAATTATCAGTATATACAATGAAAAGGTCTGATACAGGCTTAAATCTCCACTGAAAGCGGGTATTAACATTCACATTATTGATCTGACTGTTGTACTGTATAAAAGTAGTCCAGAAAATATTACGCGTGAATGTAATATCGAACCTTGGACCAACCAGTATAAGATTCGAATCATTATATGGCGAAGGTAAGCGTACACGGTTAAATTCAAAATTAACGGAGGCCACGGCATATGGTATAAATCGATATGATAATGTTCCTTCCAGATTGATGATTGTCCCGTTGAAATATTCCCCGGACCGAGTAGAAACCGTATAGAATAAAGGTTTCCGTTCATCTGAGCTAAACCTGGCAATAATGAAATTATATGCATATTCTGAATCAGCAGGCAGTTCGATTCCATCCGAACCACTAGGGTCAAAGGGTTCATATAGATAAGTGTATTGCCGACGTAGCCGCATGCTTAAACGAGCAGTATTTCTGAAATTGATACGATATAAAATATTCGCATCCCAATCGGTAAGCCCATACAATCTGTTGTTAAGAAAATCCACATCCAATCCGGGGGCATGAGATTGAATACGTCCTTTTGATGGATAAAAATTATAATACACAGTAGCTTTAATCTGATTAAAATCTGTTCGCCGCACAAAGCCAACTTTTGGATTGAAATTAGCGCCTATAGATCTAAAATCCGACCTGGCTTCCCAGCGATATGTATTGTAATTTACCCCTATACCATAAGAGTAGGTCGAATCCAGCCCCATTTCATCCCATGACTGATGGTAATATCCTTTACCGCTCCATTTGTTATCCGGAGTTGCCAGGTTAAGATCAAGGCCCAGAGTCCTGTTCCAGGTATTGGGTTGTACCGTGAACTCCCCACCAATTGAATCCTGGAAAGGCTGTTTGCTTACGAACATAGCCGCAATATTAGATCGTTGACCCAGACGGTATTGTACAGAGGCTACCGTATAGTTTATGGAAGGAAGGGAGATGTCATTTTCTTTGGCAGCCTGAATAGTCATAAATCCGGTGCGCCATTTGTTGTTGATATTTCCGCTCATCCTGGCACCAAAATATAGTGGATTCATTAGATTCGTCCCAGTGGCGGTATCATGTGCTATCCCAATTCTTCTGGAAAAGAAAGGCCTCGCGCCAGAGCTCCCAAAAGAGGCGAAAAGATCTGCATTCTCAAGAAAGAATTGACGCTGTTCCGGAAAAAAGATCTCAAAACGGTCCAGATCCGTAACCTGCTGATCAGCTTCTACCTGGGAGAAATCCGGATTGATAGTCAGGTCAAGGTTCATTGCTGAAGATAAAGCCAGTTTGGCGTCTCCTCCAACAGTAAATTTAGTTTCCGTGGGTGTATCTTCCTCATAATTCTTACCTACCTTAAAGGCGGTATAGGGAATTAATGAGATATTCTTGCCAGGATTCTTTAAAGGTTTGTCCCACTTTAGTTCTTTATTAAAAGCAATATTGATCAAATTGAAGTTACGCGGAATAGGTGACCAGGTAGATCGTTCTGCATATTCACTATCAATGCGATAAAAGTTTATGAACCAGGAATCCATATTTTCTTTGAACCGCAATGTTTTAAAGGGGATGGCCATTTCAGCTATCCAGTAATCTTCATAGATCTTAGCTTGGGAGAACCATTTGTTATCCCAGGTCAAGGAGAAATCACTACTTCCACTTTGCCCACCTCTTCGCCTCGAATTTCCTCCATTAGCTATAAGGCCTTCTCGTTGAACCCCATACGGATTAATACCAAAAAGAAAAGCGTTTGTTTTATCCTTATACGTATCGAATATTACGGTAAATCCATCATACGCCTCTCCCCGGTAATCCCGTCGTAAGGAAGGTATTACATATTTCCGTGGACCGAGGCTTTTCATAATGGCAACAACATAAACGAAATTATCATCGTATGTCATTCTTACCTCGGTAGGGGCAATGGCTTCTGAACTATCATAGGGGAAATATTGATTAAACCTGTTTGCAGCATCAGCCTCTGCCCAAGCCCCCTCGTCCATGATTCCATCAATATTAATGGGTGTTGTGGCTCTTTTGATTAACATATCCTGTCCTTTCAATTCCTGTATCAATAATGGGAATAGAAATATCAGAATTGAAAGAGACAGGTAATGTTTCATCACATTCTTTCTTGATCCCTCGAACAAAAGGTCCTTATTAAGATAATCCAGTAGTCTAAAAAATACTTTTCACCCCAAATTAAATACTTTACCCTAATTTTTCCTTGAAAAAGTCAATAGTTCTTTTCCATGCGAGTTCTGCAGCTTCTTTATCATACCGTGGTGTTGAATCATTATGAAATCCATGATTAACGTCCGGATAAATATATGCTGTATATTCCTTGTTATTCTTTTTCAAAGCTTCCTCATACGCCGGCCAGCCTTCATTAACCCTGGTATCCAGTCCTGCGAATTGTAAAAGTAAAGGGGCATTGATCATGGAAACTGATTCACTGGATGGTTGTCCGCCATAAAAAGGAACAGCTGCTTTCAAGTCAGATACTTCAACAGCCATCATATTAGAGATCCAGCCTCCAAAGCAAAATCCAACCACACCAATATTACCAGTACATTCCGGGCTGTCTTTCAAATATTGGAAAGCTGCAATAAAATCCTGCAACATCTCATTTCGATCCCGCTGACGTTGTAATGTTCTGCCTTCATCGTCATTGCCCGGATATCCACCAAGTGGGGTAAGCGCATCAGGCGCGATAGATATAAATCCTGCTAGAGCGGCCCTTCGTCCAACATCTGCAATGTATGGATTAAGCCCACGGTTTTCATGGACGACTACAATTCCAGGTAATTTCTTGTTGGCATCAGCAGGTCTTGAAAGCTGAGCTTTAATCTCTCCTCCACCTTTTGGAGAACTGTAAGTTATATACTCTGTATTTAACCTTGCATCATCAGGTTGGATCTGGAGGTTGTCCTGATAATTGGGCATGATAAAACTCAGGAGCGATGCGACTGTGAGGCCTCCGATTGCATATGTTGATAGCTTATCCAGAAATTGTCTTCTGTCAATTCGACTGTGAGCATATGCGTCGTAAAGGTCAAATACTTCTTGAGAGATGTCTTCTTTTCTTATTTTCTTCATAAGGCTTTTTTAGTAAACATAATTATAAATTTTGAAGAAATCCTGAGGAAAAATGATAGAAAAAAAAGTAGTATTGAATCTTCTTAGTTTAAAATTTCCATTATGAAAACAAAACGAGATCAATTTATTGAAGGATTTTTAATGTCAATCTTCATGGTTTTGGCACTCCCTGTTTTAGTAAATGCCCAGGAATATATAGAAACTGGGGATAGTAAACAGGAGATTTATACCCTGGTTGATCAATACCTGGAAGCCAGGGATACGAAAGATACTGTATTGCTCCAAAGTATCTTAACCACTGACATTGATCAATTGGTCTCATCCGGTGAATGGAGGATGGGTATTGATGTATGTGTAAATGGGATGATGCGAAGTTCAACGAATAATCCGGGTAATAGAAAGATCGAAATAGATAAAATTCGAATGCTGAGTCCTGAAGTTGGCATTGCTGATGCACGTTATGAGATAACAAATGCTGATGGCAGGATAAGGAAAATGTGGAGTACTTTCATTGTAGTATTTGATGAGAAGGGGTGGAAGATCACTGCCATAAGAAATATGCGTTATGGTGGTTCTTAATAATATTACATTTGGCTTTTGAATGGAAAATACAAACTGAAGAATATCTTTTCCCCATAATGGGATCTTAAAAATTACGGATTGGAAGCTTATTAACAAGTGATGCCCATGACAGCTTTCTATGTTCTTGATTCATTAATAAAAAAATCGGCTATTTATAGATCTAAAAAGCGTATTTTAGAAGACACGTGTTTATTTTAGTAAAAATAATAAAAGGGATATGAGAGAGGACTTCCTCCATGGTGATAAATCCTTCCTGAGCCCGGAAGATCAGGAAATTGAACAGGCACTCAGGCCTCTCAGTTTTAATGATTTTACGGGGCAGGAAAAAGTAGTAGAGAACCTTAAGATCTTCGTTCAAGCCGCCAAGAAAAGAGGGGAGTCCTTAGATCATGTTTTACTCCATGGACCCCCAGGATTGGGAAAGACCACTTTATCTTATATCGTAGCCAATGAATTGGGGGCCAATATAAAAGTATCTTCAGGTCCGGTACTGGATAAACCTGGCGACCTCGCAGGACTGCTGACGAACCTGGAGCCTCAGGATGTACTGTTCATAGACGAGATACATAGACTGAATCCTGTTATTGAAGAATATTTATACAGTGCCATGGAGGATTTCAGAATTGATATAATGCTTGATTCAGGCGCGAATGCAAGGTCAGTCCAGATCAAGTTGAATCCATTTACTCTGGTTGGAGCAACAACCCGGGCTGGATTGCTAACCTCACCGCTAAGGTCACGATTCGGCATCAATTCAAGGCTGGAATATTATCAGGCCAATTTGTTGTCGAAGATCGTTAACAGGTCAGCTGGAATTCTGGATGTTCCCATCGAAAAAAATGCGGCAGAAGAAATTGCCAGACGAAGCAGGGGCACCCCAAGGATATCCAACAACCTTTTGCGCAGAACCCGTGATTTCGCTGATATTAAAGGAAAAGGAATCGTTACAAAGGATATTGCTGAGATGGCTCTTCAAGCTCTGGAAGTGGACCAGAATGGTTTGGATGATATGGATAACCGGATCCTGCTTACTATCATAGAAAAGTTCAAAGGCGGCCCTGTGGGTTTAAGTACAATTGCAACAGCCTGCAGCGAAGAAGCTGATACCATAGAGGAAGTTTATGAGCCTTTTCTGATCCAGGAGGGTTATATCAAACGAACTGCTAGGGGCAGGGAAGCTACGGAACTTGCTTACAAGCATTTAAAAATTGTACCTCCAGGTAAGACGGGAACCCTTTTTTAATCCATGTCTAACAAGGACATAATCGAGCATACTGCATTCATCAAGGCATCTGCCGGAAAGCTGGGCTTTGATTATTGTGGTATATCCAGGGTGGGATATCTTAAATCTGAGGCATCCAGGTTAAAAGATTGGTTGCAAAAAGGATACCATGGAAAGATGGACTATATGGCCAATCATTTTGACAAGAGAGTTGATCCTGCAAAGCTGGTGGAAGGTGCAAAATCCGTCGTGAGCCTTTTATTTAATTATTATCCTGAAACCCATCTTGATGAAAAGGATAATTTTAAAATTGCTAAATATGCTTATGGAAAGGACTACCATTTCCTTTTAAAAGATAAATTGAAGGAATTATTGGCTATCATTCAGCAGAAAGATTCCCGCATCGAAGGGAGAGCCTTTGTAGATTCAGCCCCCATCCTTGAACGGCAATGGGCGGCTAAAAGTGGATTAGGATGGGTAGGTAAAAATACTATGCTGATCAATAAACATTCTGGGAGCTATTTTTTCATTGCAGAGCTGGTTCTGAACATCGATCTTGTACCAGATAATCCAATTGGTGATTACTGTGGAACCTGCAAACGCTGTATGGATGCCTGCCCAACACAGGCCCTTACGCCCTATCAGATGGATGCCTCTAAATGTATTTCGTATCTTACCATCGAATTGAAGGATGAAATTCCGGATGAATTTCAGGGAAAGATGAAAAACTGGGTCTTTGGTTGTGACATATGCCAGGAAGTATGTCCCTGGAACCGTTTTTCAAAATACAATAATGAACCATTCTTTCATCCAAATGAGTATTTAAAAGAAATGAACAAAAACGACTGGATTGAAATGACCAAAGAGGTATTTCAGGATGTATTTCGGAAGAGTGCCGTGAAAAGGACAAAATATAAAGGATTGATGCGGAATATCAGGTTCAATAGCTCCTAGCAAGTAATTATAGGTCAAATAATCGACTTTCTATATCCACTTTTTTCGCTTCAGGAAAACATAAATCAGGAATGCATTAATAATGTTTTTTCATAATTTTAGTATTCAAATTGTTCCCAGCAACTAATTTTTAAAATTCAGGGTCTTTAGTTAAATTAAGAATAGAAAATTCAACATGAAAGATCGATAGAGAAGATCTATTGTGACTTTAAAATCCGCCATGATATTTTTTAGCAGATGGATTTTATTTTTTTCAGTGTTATACATTCTTTGTATGTCCAATGTCAAGGTTCTGGGCCAGGAATCACCCTACAACGCCAGGACTTATTTTGAAGCAGAGCGCAATAGAACTTATTTATCCCTGGTTAAGAAAGTTGAAAAGAATGAATCACTTACCCAGGAAGAATTCAAATACTTTGAAGATTACAAGAATTATCTATCAAATTTCTACCAAAATCTTTCTGATTCTGAAAAAGAGAGATATCAGAAGAACAAAATGAAATGGGCCGGAGAACCAAAAGAAAAATCCGGAAACAAAGATACAACTGCCATCGATGTCACACCTATGGGCAGCCATCCGGAGCGGAAATTTTATTTAAATAATGGATTATATGGTTTAGGTTATGGGATAACATCCATATTCCTGTTCGAAATCGAGGGCCCCGGAGCAGTGGCCTTACCCATTTTGTCCTTAGGTATTTCTATGGCCTATCCAGCCATAAACAAGAAGAAATATGAAGGAATTGATTACAGCACAGTCATGATGACACGACACGGGAAATTTATTGGATTACTGGATGGTGCCGCACTTGGTTTTTTGTTATATGGAGACATTAGTGAAGATTCTAGAAAAGGAAAAGCCTTTGCTGCAACCATGATAGCATCAAGTATAGCGCTGGGCGAAGTAGGATTTCAAGTGGGTAAAAAGAAAAAGTTTCCTGAAGGTAAGGTAGCTACATATAAATATTATAGTCTTCTAGTGCCCTTTTTGACGTTTTCAGGATTGGTTATTGGAAATGTTGATGATCCCCGGATTTACGGTGCTTCTGTCTTAGCTGCCGGTGCCGCGAGTTATTGGTATGCCGGAAAAGTTTATGACAAATATAAATTCACACGGGGAGACATGCTGGCAAATTCCTCATTCGGATTATTATGTACGGGTTTTGGTTTTGGAATCTCTCCGATGGAAAAGCCCTGGCATTTCATTTTTCCGGCCTTAACGGCAATTGGTGGCACATATGCAGGCCACAGGATATTTAAAAATACAAAACTAAGCTCCTGGCAGGGATTGAATACCAATTACGCTACTATGGCAGGTACTGCAATTGGTTTTTTGATTGCTCTGTTTATTCCATCAGATTCACATCATGTTATTTTGCTCCTCCCAGTTGCAACCGGTACGGCCGCTTGGGCAGGTTTTGCATCGAAATACAGAAAACAACAATTTTGGACTTCCAGTAAAGATCATAAAAAGTGGGCTGATATGTCATTTAGTTTTACACCACAGAATTACTTTTTAAACAAACAGATGGGAAAACCTGGAAATACTGAAGGTCTGAAAATGGGATTGCCAATGTTCAGCCTGAAATTGAAACTATGATCCTTTCAGCCAATGAGGGATATGAATGTGAAATTGAGCACACAATCATTATTCCGCCGAAAACTTCTGAAATTTTAATTACTACTAAACATTTACCTTCCAGGGGGTACATCATGCAGACTAAGTTTCACTGAATTTATAGAATTATAATCTATAAATCCTTTGTGAGTTTCTAAAAAAAATTTACTTTTGCAGTCCGTTTTAAAAATTAGAATCAATGTACGCTATAGTAGACATTGCAGGTAAGCAGTTCAAGGTAACCAAGGATCAGCAGATCTTTGCCCCTAAATTAAGTGGTGAGGTAGGTGACAAAGTTGAATTCAAAGAGGTCTTGCTTGTTGATAACGATGGTAAGGTCAAGGTAGGCAGCCCGACTGTAAAGGGAGCTAAAGTTTCCGGGAAAATTGTGGAACACCTGAAAGGCGATAAAGTGATCGTATTCAAGAAAAAGAGAAGAAAAGGATACAAGAAAAAGAATGGTCACCGTCAGGATTATACAAAATTATTAATTGAGGACATAAAGTAATTTGATATGGCACATAAGAAAGGAGCCGGTAGTTCAAGAAATGGTCGTGAGTCTGAAAGTAAACGACTAGGCGTAAAAATTTATGGCGGGCAATTTGCCAAAGCCGGTAACATAATCGTCAGACAAAGAGGCACTAAACATCATCCTGGCAAAAACGTGGGCATGGGTAAAGACCACACTCTGTTTGCATTGACTGATGGCATTGTTGAATTTAAAAAGGGCCAGAAAGACAGATCTTTTGTGTCTGTAACATTAGCAGAATAAAGACATTTATTAAATACATATAAAAAATCCCGTCTAAGCGGGATTTTTTTTTGTTCTTACTTAAAGGGACACTATGTCAAGCTGCCCCTGTATTCACTACAGCGATAAGCTTTTCTTTATCAATCTTTCTCCAGGAACGGATACCTGAAGTCTGTAGGAGGAACGAAAGTTTCTTTAATGGTACGTGGAGAAACCCATCTAAAAAGATTGATCATTGATCCAGCCTTGTCGTTTGTTCCGGAAGCCCTTGCCCCTCCAAAAGGTTGTTGGCCAACTACCGCACCAGTAGGCTTGTCGTTAATATAAAAATTACCGGCTGCATTCACCAGTCCTTTGGTAGCCAGGTCAATGGCATACCTGTCTTTAGAGAATATGGCCCCGGTTAAGGAGTAAGGTGACGTGCTGTCAACCAACTCCAATGTTTCTTCAAAGCGGTCAGCATTGTAAACATATATAGTCATTACCGGACCGAAGATCTCTTCACACATTGTCACGTATTGTGGATCTTCCGTTAAGATTACAGTGGGCTTTACAAAATAGCCCTTGGATTTATCGTACTCACCACCAGCTATTATGCTGGTCTTCTTGTTTTCCTTAGCATCATCAATATATTTTGCGATGGTATCAAAGGATTTTTCATCGATAACCGCATTAAAGAAATTGCTAAAATCCTCTACTGGTCCGACAGTCATATCTTGCAGATCTTTCAATAAGTATTCTTTCACATCTGCCCAAAGATTGTCCGGGATATATGCTCTGGAGGCTGCTGAACATTTTTGCCCCTGGTATTCGAATGCACCACGGGTAATAGCAGTAGCTACTTCTCTGGCATTTGCGGAATGATGGGCCAGGATAAAATCCTTGCCGCCAGTCTCGCCTACGATCCTTGGATATGATTTGTAACCGGCGATATTCTGACCGATTGTTTTCCAGATATGTTGGAATACAGCTGTTCCTCCTGTGAAGTGGATGCCTGCAAAATCCGGATGACTAAAAATAGTTTCACCAGCAACAGGACCACTGACCAATATTAAATTGATTACACCATCAGGAACTCCTGCTTCTCTGAATACTTCCATTAATACATGTGCTGAATAAATGGCGGTTGTGGAAGCCTTCCATACGACCGTATTCCCCATTATGGCAGGGGCGCTTGGCAGGTTACCTGCAATGGAGGTAAAATTGAACGGAGTTAAGGCAAATACGAATCCTTCAAGCGGGCGTTGTTCAAGCCTGTTCCATATTCCGGGAGCAGAATCAGGTTGCTGTTTGTATATCTGGGTCATATAATATACATTGAACCGAAGGAAATCGATCATTTCACAGGCTGAATCAATCTCTGCCTGAAAAATATTCTTGGATTGTCCCAACATGGTAGCGGCGTTGATCTTGGTACGATATGGGCCTGCGATAAGCTCAGCCGCTTTCAGGAAAATACTGGCCCTTTGTTCCCAGGGAAGCGCTTCCCATTCCGGTTTAGCTGCCATTGCGGCGTTAATGGCAAGTTCTACATGCGATTTATCTCCCTGATGATAATTCGCGATGATATGTTTATGATCGTGAGGTGGAGAAATGGGCCTTTTGTTTTCGCTATGTACTTCCTGTCCACCTATGAACATGGGTATGTCGATCACCTGTGATCTCAACGAATCAATTGCCTCTCTCAACTCCTTTCTTTCAGGAGAATTTGGCAAATATGATTTCACCGGTTCATTGATTGGAGTAGGTGTATTGTAAAATCCTTTTGACATAATTTTTATCGGTTTATGTTAAAAAAACGATTATTTTTAGGATTGCAAAAGTAAGTAATATACTTCAATTTCCCCATTTTAAAAGGGCCAAAACCGAGTATTTAGAGGATTGATTTAAGGTCCAGTAATTTCTGGATCTCATAGGTGACAGGCAAGTCATGTTCCAGATTATCTGGATTAAAAAAGATTACATCGAGATCGGCATTTAATGCTCCTTTTATGTCCGTTTCAAGGTTATCACCAATCATCAGGCAAGACTTTTTATCAACTCCTATCATTTCAACTGCCTTATTGAACATTTCCTTGCTTGGCTTTTTATGTCCTACCGCTTCAGATGTAAAGATCTTATCAAAATATCCCCGGAGGTTGCTGCTGTTCAGCTTGGTATCCTGAATATCATCGAATCCATTTGTAATGATGTGCATCTGATATGATCCTTTTAAATAATCAAGCACCTCGAAAGCATCAGCGATCACATTCCCTTTGGTTGGGCAGATGCTGAGATAAATATCGCTAATGTCATCCGGTATATCTTCAGCTGTTAATCCCAGCCTGGACAAAACCATTTCAAACCGTTTTGCCCTGATAAATTCCCGGTCTATCTCATCATGGTCATACTTTTCCCACAATATTGTATTTACTTCCTTGAATGTATTCACAAATGCCTGGCTGTTGAAAGTATTAAAACGCTGCATATCGTAAAACAGATAAAGTTCATGCAACGCTTCGCTTGAATTTCTTTCAAAATCCCAAAGTGTATGGTCCAGATCAAATAGTAAATGCAAATAATTCATATGGGGATTTTAGCAAGGATTATATCTATTCAATTATGCTTCTTTCTTTCTGATGGAATTTAGCCAGTTCATCCTGTTTTAAAAAGATCTCGAAATTATCAAGATCCTCATTTAAGATGTGGTCTTTATTAAAATATTCCATGATCAACTTTATCAGGTCGGTTACTTCTTCCTTAATAGAATAAAAAACCCATTGATCCGCTTTTCTTGCATTTACAATCCCGGAGTTTTTCAGGTATGACAAATGGCGGGATGTTTTGGCTTGAGTAAATCCTAATATGATCTCAAGATCAGTGATGCACATCTCACCCTTCATATACATCAAATTCAATATTCTTACCCGCGGTTCCTCGGATAGCGCTTTGAAAAGCTGAATGCCAAATACTAGTGAAAAGTTCTTTAAACGCATAAAATGTGGATGAAAGTTCAAATATAATTGTTTAGGCGATTAAGTGCCACACAATGATATTTTATTGTTAAAGATTGTTAAAATGAGTAGAATTGTAGTCATATTATCCATCTTTGAGTTTATAATTCATGCTTTCAGCTTGAGTCGGCGAATAAAAATAGTAATGGGAATTGTGCTATTGACCATCTCTTTCCTAAATGCGAAAGATGTTCTGGCACAGGGAGGTGAATTGGAAATCATCCAGTTTTCTGGAGTGGTTCTCCGGCCAGATAGTACTGGTGGAGTGCTTGGGGTTCATGTATATGTTCCTAAAGCAGGCCGCGGTACAACAACCAATCAATTCGGCTACTTCTCAATGCCTACACTGGTTAGCGATAGTGTGGTGATCAGTGCAATTGGGTATCAAAAGCAACACTTTATTGTTCCCAAAGACCAGGGAGATGCCATCACGGTTATTATTCCTTTAAAAGAAGATACCATTATCTTACCAGAGATAGAGGTATTCCCTTATCCAACCGAGGAATTACTGAAAGAAGCAATTCTTGCCATGCGATTACCAAACGCCAGAGATTATAATGCCATTAACCAGAATCTGAATGAACAGATCATGGCTGAAATGTTCAGGACCATGCCTATGGATGGAAGCCAGAATTACAAGTATTATATGAACCAGCGCCTCACCTATTGGAACGATGCGATAGGGCCCAGATATAATGCACTTCTCAACCCGCTTGCATGGGCCGATTTCTTTAAATCCCTTAAACGCGGCGACTTAAAGAAAAAGTAATTAATAAGCATTCCAAAAACAATTATTTAGAAATCTTCACGTTTATTACATAGCTGTTTAGTGGCAGGCTTATATGAGAAGATTTTTTATTATTATTTCAGGGGTTTTAGTATTGATAATCAATCAGTGTACGCCAGAGAAGGAATCTGAAGCGAATTACTTTGCAGGTACCTGGGAAGCTGAATGGTATCTTGTGGATGAAACCATGCACAGTATGTTCTCAAAATCTGAAATCACCATGAACGGACAGGTAGTATTTGATCAAAACCAGTTTGTGGAAATTACGGCTTATGGTTTTGAAGGTTGTGTCTTTGCTTCAGATACAGCCAGGAACAAATTACATTTTGAATTTCAGGATAGCTTGTTGAATTTGATCAATAAAGAAAAAGAGGTAGTTTTTTCTTACAGGGTAAAAGAAAAACTACCTGAAAAACTCACACTACTTTTAATGGATGATATACAGCTTACTTTAAGTCGTTGATCCTTCTATGCGTACATTATCCAGATTCATAAATTTAATATGATTGTTTTTGTCAAGATCAATTCCGACCACTGAATCGTTGCTTACATTCCCTGAAAGGATCTCTTTTGATAGCTCATTAAGTATTTCCCGTTGTAATATCCGTTTTAATGGCCTTGCACCATACTGAGGATCGAATCCAATTTCAGCTATATGTTCGAGAACATGGTCAGAAGCCTCCAGTTTTATACCATTAGACATAAGCATTTCCTGAATGTTCCTGAATTGGATACCAACAATCTTTCGGACATCTTTCCTGGACAGGGGCCGGAACATTATAGATTCGTCGATCCTGTTCAGGAATTCTGGCCGGAACGTTTGCCTTAATAAATCAAATACCTGCTTCTGGGTGTCATCCAGTACAACCTGTTCATTTTCTTCTGTCAGGTCCGCAAATTTCTCCTGGATGATATGCGATCCTATATTAGTGGTCATGATGATAATGGTATTTTTGAAATTGGCAATCCGGCCTTTGTTATCTGTCAATCTACCATCATCAAGAACCTGTAATAATACATTGAAAACATCCGGATGTGCCTTTTCTATTTCATCAAGCAGTATCACTGAATACGGTTTTCTTCTGACGGCTTCTGTTAATTGTCCACCTTCATCATATCCTACGTATCCGGGAGGAGCTCCTATAAGCCGGCTTACCGTATGCCTTTCCTGGTATTCCGACATATCAATACGGACCATAGCATTCTCATCGTTAAACAGAAAATCCGCCAGTGATTTGGCCAGCTCGGTTTTTCCCACTCCTGTCGTGCCCAGAAAAATAAATGAGCCAATAGGGCGTCTTGGATCCTGCAATCCTGCTCTGCTTCTTCGTACGGCATCAGCAAGCGCCCGGATAGCTTCCTCCTGACCAGCCACCCGCTTACTTAACTCCTGTTCAAGCATCAATAATTTTTCCCGGTCACTCTGCAGCATCTTAGATACCGGTATACCCGTCCACTTAGCCACAACTTCTGAAATATCCTCACTATCCACATCTTCCTTTAACAGTGGGGAATCTCCCTTCATTTCTTCCATCCTGGCATTATACTCCTCCAGTTTTTTCTCACTTGCGACGATTTTACCATATCGGATTTCAGCGACCTTTCCGAAATCTCCAGCTCTTTCTGCCTGTTCAGCTTCATGCTTGAATTGATCGATCTTTTCCTTCTCTTCCCGTATGCCCTTGATCACTTCCTTTTCGCTTTCCCATTTCACTTTAAGCTCGTTTCTTTGCTCAGATAAATTGGCAATTTCCTTTGAAAGAACCCTTTCCTTTTCTTTATCCTTTTCTCTCCGGATTGCTTCCCGCTCAATTTCAAGCTGCATGATCCTCCTTTGTAGCTCATCCAGTTCTTCAGGAAGAGAATTGATCTCAATTCTTAATTTTGCACCTGCCTCATCCATCAGGTCGATGGCCTTATCTGGTAAGAACCGGTCAGAGATATACCGGTCGCTTAGTTCAACAGAGGCAATAACTGCATCATCTTTTATCCTTACCCCATGGTGAACCTCATATTTTTCTTTTATTCCCCTCAGAATGGAAATAGAGTCTTGTACCGAGGGTTCATCCACTATCACACTCTGGAACCGACGTTCAAGTGCTTTGTCTTTTTCTATGTGTTTTTGATACTCTTTAAGAGTAGTAGCGCCTATGGCATGCAGTTCACCCTTCGCCAAAGCTGGTTTTAAAAGATTGGCCGCATCCATGGCACCTTCCCCTGCACCAGCTCCAATCAATGTATGGATCTCATCAATGAACAATATAATTTCTCCATTAGAATCAGTGACTTCCTTAATCACTGATTTTAGTCTCTCTTCAAATTCTCCCTTGTATTTCGCGCCGGCCACAAGCAATCCCATATCCAGGGATATAATTGACTTCGATTTCAGGTTTTCAGGGATATCTCCATCAAGCATCCTTTGTGCCATACCTTCTACGATGGCTGTTTTTCCAACACCTGGCTCGCCTAATAGGATTGGATTATTCTTGGTCCTCCTTGACAGGATCTGAAGAACCCGGCGAATCTCATCATCCCTGCCAATTACCGGATCGATCTTGCCTTCTTTGGCCATCTCATTCAGGTTTTGGCTATATCTCTCCAATGACCTGTATTTGCCTTCTGCATTTGGATCATTTACCTTGTTCCCGCCTCGTAATTCTTCAATAGCTTTTTTCAGGTGTTTCTCATTTATGCCTGTATCCTTCAGGATCTGGGCCATTTTATCCTTACCCTTTATAATACCAAGCAATATATGTTCTATGGAAATATATTCATCCTTTAATTCAGAGCTGTACTTTTCAGCAGCCTGAAGCACAGATGAGCTGTCGTTCGACAGGTACGGCTGCTGGCCGCCGCTAACTTTTGGATAGCTTTCCAGCAGCTCTTCCAACTTACTGTCCAGATGATCCCGGTTTACATCTAATTTGTTGAATATAAAGGAAGCTACTTTTTCATCGGTATCCATAATACCCTTAAATAAATGACCTGGTTCAATGACCTGGTTATTCATTTCCTGGGCAATCTGTACAGACTTTTGAATAGCCTCTTGTGATTTTATTGTGTATTTATCAAAATTCATATCTTTTTTATCCTTCTTATAATAACAATTACTATAGCTCAAATTTCAATCCACTTGAAATCTGAAGAATTTTTATGCCAAATTGTCCGAAATTGAACACTATAAAGATAAATTTGTGCCAAAATGACCTGATTGTATAAATGAGATAATGAAGCTCACCTACGCAAAAGGTTTTTACCCCTTATAAAAGTGCAATATTTAGAGATCCACCTGGAAAATAAAATTCATAAGACCTTAAAATATGTTAGATCCTTAGGCAGGTTTTTTATTACTGCTTTTACACCAAACCGGATCATTCTTTAATTGAGATGGCATATTTATAGGCTGCGTCGTAATAACTGATAAGGTTATTCCAATCAAAATGGACCGAAGCATTTTCGGCCTTATAGCGAAGATCTATTCTTTCCCTTCTTTTTAACCGGGCAAAATGCAACATTTGGTTAGCCAATTGGTTGGCGGCCTGGTCAAAGCTCTGAGTCTTATTATTGGTGATGTATATTGGTTTCTTATTGGCCGGTTTTACATGGTTTACCACATAATCACCAAAACCAGACAGGTTACTTGTGACAGCTGGAATGGCCCTGGCAAGACACTCCAAAGGCGTGTAGCCCCAGGGTTCGTAAAAACTTGGGAATATACCAAGATGGCATCCCCTGACGAATTGATCATATTCCATCCCAAACAGAGGATTTGTTGTGTTAATAAAATCAGGATGGTATACGATCTTAACGCGGTCATCTACATTATTTATCAGATTAGTAGACCGTAAAAAATTCAGGATGGGATCATCCCCGTCATTTATCAGATTGTGGGTTATAATTGGTGGTAATGAAGCTTTTTTAAAAGATTGTAAAGTCCTGCGATAACGAAGCCTCCAGTAGTCATCCACAAAATCATTCAAAGGTGGGAGGCGTTGATCCTCACTGGTTGCAGCTGCATAAAACAGCCTTTGAGCGACCTGTTCCTTCACTGTATCTATTGTATTTCTTAACTCATCCAAAATAGCTTTTGAATGTAATATATCTGGATTGATGGAATGATAGGGTTGTTTTGTAATATAAAACATAATGATGGTCACATCATCGCCGGCTCGCTTTAGCTTCCAATTCAGTCTTGACAAAGCCTCTATGGTAAGATCAAATCCCTTGTTTCGGTATTCGAATCTGCCAGATGTGAAAAAATACAGGGTATTATCAAGGTCAAAAGTATAGCTCGGAAAAAAATGAGCCATGATGAATTCATTGATCCTATCCTTGAACTCCTTGTGGAGATTCTGAAATTCATGTATGGCGGTAAATCTTTGTATGTTTATTCCATTTGGCAATATGAAATCTGGTTTCCGACCCACTAAATGTTCACACTCCCTGCCAGTAACATCACTTACGGTTGAAAATATATGTGCACCGTGTGCAGCTGATCTTTCTATTCGTACCTGAGGTTCGATGTTAAAGTTCTTCGCCTCATCCTGCCAGTTGAAAAAAGGTAAATGCTCATAAAATTTCGGATCATTCATGGCCAGGTATCTGCCCAGCATGGTCGCATGTGTAGTAAAAATTGTTCTAACTGGAATATTATCATACCTGAGTTCAGGAATTGCAGTACCAGCCATCCATTCATGAAAATGACCAATGATCACTTTTTTGGTAAAACCATCTAAGGCCAGATGTGCAAAAAATACCTTGACTAGGTAACCAAAGGCAATTACTTTGTCTAACAGTTCATCCTCATCGGGAAAAGAAATATCGTGGTGATCCCATAATTCGTATTTGATAGAGCTAAGACGGTCATATACACTATAGGGATTTAAGAGGACCGTATTCGGTCTGCCTGTTACCAGCCATTTACCAAACTTTGCATCAAAACCCAACTCCTTTAATTTCTGGACAACCTGGCAATATGGATCCGGAGAATCTGTGATCTCTTCAAACTCAGAAATGGCAAATTGATGTATATATGGACCTACAGTACAATAATTATCACCCCATTTATTCACTTGGGTAGGAGTTTTTGATCGAATTACTGTGTAAATGCCACCTACCTGGTTACAGACCTCCCAAGCCACTTCAACCAGCAGGGTGCTAAATACTTCTTTCCTGGTGATTTTCTTAACCACATCAGATTTTGATCGGTTTACTTTTTTCATATTCTTGCGCCGATGAATAAATTGTAATTCTTCATAAATTAATTAAATATTTATTCATGTTGAAAGTATTTATGAATTTTTAGCTTTTATTGATCTTTTAAGTAGTAAACCGATATTGGGGATAAAGGCAGGAACTTTTGATTTATAGATTAAATATTCTTTACCAAATGTCTTAATCAGTTTTTTCTCTTCAAAATGGGAGCCAATAATAAAATATGTGACCATGCAAATTACAGATATCAGGTTAACAATATTTGGAGCAAAGATCAAATATCCTGCTAAAAACAGCATCGAACCACTATATAGGGGATGCCTCACATATCTTAAGATGCCTTCTTTGGTCAATCCCTGTTCTTCCAAATCGTCTTTTGCTTGCCTTAGTCCTAGGAATTCAGCAGTATCGTAATGCGAAAAGGATTTGATTACGATTAAAATTCCAAATGAGGCCAGGCTCAATCCAATACCGCTTGAAATTGTATTTATTCCATATAGGTGAAAAAGAGGCAGGGAGGATTGAAATAAGAAAATTACTGCCAGACCTGCAATTGAAAAGAACACATAAATTCCCCGGTAAAACCTGTTAATACGGGGGAATAATTCCTGAAATCTAATTTTAACAACATTGGATGCAAATACACTGTGGATTATGAAATATAATAACCAAAGTAGGATCAGTATAAGAATGGAAGCCATTGCGTTTTATAAAATTTTTCTTTTATATTAAGTACTTGTAACAGTAAGTCTATTACGCGTTTTTGATTTATTTACTAAAATGAACAAAATTAAAATAGGAATTGCAAGGGAAGGGAAAATCCCGCCCGATAACCGTGTTCCGCTAACACCTTGGGAAGTTATAGAAGCACAGAATATTTTCCCCGCTTTTGAAATTGTTATTCAAACCTCCAGCATACGGTGTTTTGCAGATGAATCCTATTCTAATCTAAATATCCCTGTAGTAGAAAAGTTAGATGATTGTGATATTATTCTCGGGATAAAGGAGTTCCCGATAGCAGATCTTATACCCGGGAAAACCTATTTATTCTTTTCACATACTATAAAAAGGCAATCATATAACAGGAAATTGCTTCGGTCAATCATGGAAAAAAAAATAAAGCTGATAGAATATGAATGCCTGACAGATAGATTCGGAAAACGGGTGATAGCCTTTGGGCGGTTTGCAGGAATAGTAGGGGCATATAATAGCCTCTTAGGTTATGGCAAAAAGTTCAAATTATACGATATAAAGCCAGCCTATCAATGCAGTTCCTATATTGAACTGAAAAACGAGTACAAAAAGATGCAACTGCCGCCTGTAAAGGTGGTACTGACGGGGCATGGTAGTGTTGGGCACGGTGCCAGGGAAGTGCTTGAGAACATGGGAATTAAAGAAGTGACGGTCTATGATTTTATGAACCACGAACTTAAAGATCCTGTCTTTACGCAGTTACATTCCAGAGATTACTACAGACGGTTTGATGATGGCGATTTTGACCGGGAAGAATTTCACAGGTCACCTCACTTTTATAAGTCTGACTTTATCAGGTTTGCCAGGAAGGCTGATATTTTTATCAATGGAACATTCTGGAACGAGGGTGCTGACCGGTATTTCAGTATTGCAGATATGTTGCGGGATGATTTCAGTATCAAAATAATAGCAGACATTTCCTGCGATATAAAGGGTCCTATACCCTCAACATTAAGGGCCACATCCATTGAAGATCCCTTTTATGATTTTGATCCGGTCGAATCCTGTGAACAGCCTCCTTTTTCTGATGATGGTAACATTACTGTGATGGCTGTTGACAATCTGCCAAATGAACTTCCCAGGGAAGCTTCTAACTCATTTGGCCGTGCATTGATTGAAAAGGTATTTCCGAATATGGTTTATGGAGATGAAGATGAAATGGTTGAAAGGGCAACCATAACAAATAATGGTGAGCTTACACCCAGATATAAATACCTGGATGAATTTGTGTATGGAAGAAAATAAAAAATCCCGCCCCATGCAATATGCGCGCTGAGACGGGATTTGTATGTTTTTTGTCAGGTATTAACTATTCATTGTTAAAAGAAACTCTTCATTGTTTCTTGTACCTTTCATTCTTTCTATAAGGAATTCAATAGCTTCGTTTGAATTCATATCGGACATAAATTTACGAAGGATCCAGATTCGCTGTAGCGTTTCTTTATCAAGCAATAAATCTTCTCTCCTTGTGCCGGAAGCCGGAACATCAAGAGCAGGGAATATTCGTTTGTTAGATAACTTGCGATCCAGCTGTAATTCCATATTACCTGTTCCCTTAAATTCTTCAAAAATAACTTCATCCATTTTTGAACCGGTTTCTATCAAGGCGGTTGCAATAATGGTCAATGATCCGCCATTTTCAACATTTCTTGCCGCACCAAAGAATCTTTTTGGTTTGTGCAGTGCATTCGCATCAACACCCCCGGAAAGTATCTTTCCTGAAGATGGAACCACAGTGTTATGTGCTCGTGCTAATCGAGTGATGGAATCCAGTAAAATAACGACATCATGTCCGCATTCTACCATTCTTTTGGCTTTTTCCAAAACAATACCGGCAACTTTAACATGTCTTTCGGCCTGTTCGTCGAAGGTTGAAGAAACTACTTCTGCTTTAACAGAACGTGCCATATCGGTTACTTCCTCAGGTCTCTCATCAATCAAAAGTATCATCAGATAAATTTCGGGATGATTCTCGGCAATGGCATTTGCGATCTGCTTCAATAATACAGTTTTACCTGTATATGGCTGTGCGACGATCATGCCTCGTTGACCCTTTCCAATTGGAGCGAATAGATCATGGATCCTCATGGAATAATTGCCTGGATCAGACTTGGCAGCCAGATTTATCTTTTCTTCCGGGAATAAAGGAGTCAGATATTCAAAAGGAACACGATCTCGAATTTCTTCAGTTGTCTTACCGTTTACATTTTCAACCCTGAGTAAGGCAAAATATTTTTCACCTTCCTTGGGTGGCCTGATTTGACCATGAACGATATCGCCGGTTTTTAATCCAAATAGCTTTATCTGGGAAGGAGATACATAAATATCATCCGGGCTGGCAAGGTAATTATAATCTGATGAACGAAGGAAGCCGTAACCATCCTGCATGATCTCAAGAACACCTTCGTTCTCAATAACTCCATCAAATTCCTTAATAGCAGGTTTTTTATGTCCCTGGTCATCCTTACGGTCCCTTCTATGGTCTTTTCTTGGTTCCGTACTAGTTTTGGATTCAGCTTTTTCAGGTTTTTCAGGTCTTTCAGGTCTTTCAGGTTTTTCTTTAGTTTTGGATTCTTCTCCGCTAAATTTCCCGAAGGTTTCATCCAACTCCATGTCAAATGATTCAAGCAGTTCATCGGCCGTTTTATTACCTACATCTTTTGGCTCGATTTCTTTGACATTTTCTCTTTTAGCAATGGTTGCGGTAATATTCGGTTCACTCACCGGTTCTTTCTTCGCAGTTGCCTTCTTGCTGGTTGCTTTTTTAGTTTGTGGGTTAGCGGCCTGGAAATCAAGGATCTTATATATTAACTCCTTTTTGGGTAGTTTTTTAAAATTTTTAACCCCCAACTCTTCCGCAATTTCTTTCAGCTCAGAAAGAAGCCTCACATTTAAATCATCAATATTATACATAATAAGGTATTAAAAGTAATCTAGGATTTGTTTTGATCTTATTGAACAGTTATGAAAAAGAATAATGAATTTCTACTCTCAGAATGGGCTATCTCTATAGTCCACAGATGAATTGATGGTACAATATTATATCACATACCCTTAATTGTCAAGAATATACATTTATTTTATCTAAACTTATATTTTAAAATAATATTTCGAAAAAATAAATTTCTTTATTGTTAACAATAATTCCTCTTACATTTGCACTGAAAATAAATTGATAAAATATGCTGCAAATACCGCATATACGAAGTAATAAACCAGCCATAATAAAAGGTCTTCAAAAAAAGAGATTTACCGATGCTGAGGCCACCATTTCTCTAGTGATTGATGTGGATGATAAGAGACGATCTGTTCAGTCAGATCTGGATTCGATATTGAATGAATTGAACCAGATCTCACGGTCGATTGGAAGCTTGTTGAAAGAAGGTAAAAAGGAAGTAGCGGAGCAGGCCAAACAGGCTACCAAAGATCTTAAAGAGAAGAGTAAAGTGTTAAGTGATACATTATCAGAGGTGCAGGCCCAACTTGATGACCTATTATATACTATACCGAACATTCCACATGAGGATGTTCCTGAAGGAACAACAAGTGAAGAAAATCAGATCATTTACTCATGGGGGGAAATTCCTGTGTTAAAAGACACTGCATTGCCTCATTGGGATCTGATTGAGAAATATGATATTATTGATTTTAAACTTGGGAATAAAATAACAGGAGCAGGATTCCCTGTATACAAAGGAAAAGGCGCCAAGCTCCAACGGGCCCTCATCAGTTTCTTTCTGGATCAAGCAGAAAAGACAGGCTATACAGAGATCCAGCCTCCAATTCTTATCAATGCCGATTCAGGTCGTGCTACAGGTCAGTTACCTGATAAAGAAGGTCAGATGTACCAACTCACGGATGAGGATTATTATTTGATACCTACAGCAGAAGTCCCAATTACTAACATATATAGATCCACAATAATTAACAGTGAAGACTTGCCCATTAAAAATGCAGGCTATACTTCCTGTTTCAGAAGGGAAGCAGGCTCCTGGGGGGCACACGTACGGGGCCTTAATCGTTTGCACCAGTTTGATAAGGTAGAAATAGTGGAAATACATAAACCGGAGAATTCATATCATGCACTAGACAATATGTGTGACTACATAAAAGGTTTATTAACGAAACTTGAGCTTCCTTTCCGTATGATCAGGTTATGTGGTGGTGATCTTGGTTTTACTTCTGCCATGACATACGATATGGAGGTATACTCTGCAGCTCAGAAAAAATGGCTGGAAGTAAGCTCGGTAAGCAATTATGAGACTTACCAGGCCAACCGTTTGAAATTACGTTATAGGGATGATAATGGTAAAAACGTATTATTGCATACCCTGAATGGAAGTGCTCTGGCGCTGCCGCGTATTGTAGCAGCCATTTTGGAAAACAACCAGACTGATGAAGGTATTAAAATACCTGAGAAACTTGTCAGCTATACTGGATTTCAAATGATCAAATAAATCTGAAATATGATTGTAAGGAAAGGTAGAAAAGAAGACCTGAGAAGTGCCTTAGGTCTGGTAAAGGAACTTGCAGTATATGAAAGTGCCATGCATGAGGTTAAAAATACTGTTGAGGAAATGGAGAAAGATGGATTTGGAAGTGAACCGGTATTTGGATTTTTTGTTGCTGAGAACAGTCAAGGTATAATTGGGTTATCCTTATATTACTTTAGATATTCTACCTGGAAGGGGAAAATACTATATATCGAAGACCTGGTGGTTATGGAAAGATTTAGAAGAAGTGGAGCCGGGAGAATGTTAATGGAGGCTTCCATTCAGGAAGCGAAAAAACAGAATTGTAATGGAGTACAGTGGCAGGTGCTGGATTGGAATGAACCAGCAATAAAATTTTATGAAAAGTATAATCCTGTCCAGGATCCTGAATGGATTAATTTCAGAATTGAAAAGGATCAGTTAGATAGTTATAAATCCAGTTCCTGAAGTACCGTCTGAAAGGCCACGTGTTTATTTTTATACCTGAAATTATGCTCCTCTGCTAATGTGTGTGCCGATTTATCCAGGAATTCCTGGATAAGCTCTATAGTATGGGTCATTAACTGTACAGAATAAGTTGAGCCTTCGTCTTCTATATTTAATAAGCGGAAAAATCGTACTGAAGAAAAGTATCCAGTGTTCATTATCTTAGGAATATAAACTACCTTCATCCAGTCGATCCAGTCAGCCTCTATGTCCTTTTCTATATTATAAGTAATGTTATATAAGATCATTTAAGAAGTTTTAGGAATATTTAATAATTTTAACATAAATTGAACTTATTGTGGTTTAATATCTCTTGAGATGAACAAATATCTGTTAAAACTGTGTCCTTTTATAACAAATATTAAACAAAAAGGAACAAGACTAGTTATCACGATAACATTTAACGAATAATTTTAGTGTCAACATATTCAATAAAGGATTTAGAGCAGTTGTCAGGGATCAAGGCCCATACCCTCAGGATTTGGGAGCAGCGATATGATTTTATTAAACCAAAAAGAACAGATACGAACATAAGATACTATGATGACAGTGATCTGAAATTGATCTTAAATGTATCCTTACTTAAGGAAAATGGTCACAAAATCAGTAAAATTTCCCAGATGCATTATAATGATATGCAGAACGAGGTTATTAAACTGACTGAAAAGAAATTGAGTTATCCGGAGCAGATCCATTCTCTTACTCTGGCGATGATAGATCATGATGAAGAGCGTTTTGAAAAGATCATGTCTACTATAATTCTGCAACTCGGTTTTCAAATGACCATGATAAAAGTCATTTATCCATTCTTAGTTAAGATCGGGATCTTGTGGCAGACCGGGGCAATAACACCTTCTCAGGAGCATTTTATATCTAATCTTATTCGGCAGAAGATGATAGTAGCAATTGATGGCCTTTTTGTTCCTGCTACAGACTATAAGAAAAAATATCTCCTCTTTCTTCCTGAGGGAGAACTACATGAATTATCATTATTATTCTCATCCTATATTTTAAAATCAAGGAAGAACAAAGTCATATATATTGGGCAGAGCACACCATTTGAAGATGTTATTAAAATTTATAACCAGTTAAAGCCTGACTATTTGCTGACAGTTCTTACTACTCACCCACAACCCTGTGAATTACAACCCTATCTTAACAAGTTGAGCCAGACATTTCATAATACCCAAATTTTGATTTCCGGGCGGCAGCTTTTAAGTGAGGATCTGGAAACCGGTAAAAACATTCATCTTTTGAACAAACTGGAGGACCTTGTCGAGTTTGTAGATGAGAATAGTGAGGAATAATTACAGGTCTTGGGACCTGTAATATAATCCTGATGAATACAATTATCATTAAACAATCCTTCCTGCTATGCTATAATCCTGATCAATTTGTTTTCATTTCGAATTTAACACCCTCATTTATATGTTAATATAATCTGAAAATAGAGATGTAGATTTTCAGCTGTATAGATCAGGATCTTTATCATATATGACTTTCTTCACGTGAGGACTTTCCTGGGCAGATCATTTGTTTAGCCAGGCAAAAGTTAAACAAAAGTGAAGCTATACATCAATGAATTGCATAGATTGTTTAACTTTTTATAACATTTTCAAAAAAATATTAAACAACAGAAATTTTTTCTTATATGATAAATGATGTAAAAAGCTGGATAACAGACAAATAACTCATTTTATTAATAATTTAGTAACATTTTCTTAATATTTTGTTTAATAAATATTTGTAATTAATAAACAAAATGAATTATATTTGTTTAAGTATACAAATCGAATCATTAAACAAAACAAATATGACAGCTTTAGAATTTAGTTACAGCATCAGCAGCCTGACCAAATCTCTTAAGCCGGTTGCTTTCAGATTGACGAGAGACAATGAGGATGCGGCAGACCTTGTTCAGGAAACAGTTTTCAAGGCATTCTCAAACCGGGAGAAATTTACGGAAGGAACAAACCTGAAAGCCTGGTTATTTACCATAATGAAAAACACATTTATTACTAATTACCAGAGAATGGTAAGAAGGAATACTTTCATCGATACTACAGATAATCTTCACTATATTAATAGTACCGATAACATTACTGAGAACTTGGCTTACTCCAGTTTTGCTATGAAGGATATTAAAAAAGCCATTGATAAACTGGAGGAGATATACAGAAAGCCTTTTATGATGCATTTCCGTGGATTCAAATATTATGAAATCGCAGAAAAACTGGATATTCCAATAGGTACTGTAAAAAATCGAATTCATATTGCACGAAAAGAACTTAAAAGTCATCTGAAGGCCTATAGTAGAATGTAATTTTGAAAACGGCTATTGTCATAGGATCCGGATTTTCTGGTTTGTCAGCAGCAACTCATCTCGCTGACAACAACCTGAAGGTAACTCTTCTCGAAAAGAATGATTCGCTCGGAGGTAGAGCAAGAATCTTTAGAGAACAGGGATTTACATTTGACATGGGACCAAGTTGGTACTGGATGCCTGATGTGTTTGAAAGGTATTTTAACAATTTTGGAAGATCAGCATCTGATTTCTATGAACTTGTCAGATTGGACCCATCCTACAAGGTAATATTTGGCAAGGAGGATGAAATAGAAATCCCCGCTAAATACGAATTGTTTAAAAAAATGATTGAAGCCATTGAGGTAGGTGGGGGGGAAAATCTGGACAAATTTCTTGAGCAGGCGGCCTATAAATATAATCAGGGTATAAACAACCTGGTTCAGAAGCCCAGCCGTTCAATTACTGAGTTTATAAATTTAAAGCTGTTAATTGATGTGGTGAGAATGGACATTTTCATGTCATATGAAAAGCATATTAAGAAGTTCTTCCATCATCAAAAGATCCTCAGATTAATGGAGTTTCCTATTCTCTTTTTAGGCGCTATAGCTAAAAACACCCCAGCCCTTTATTCACTAATGAATTATGCAGATATAAAGCTGGGCACCTGGTATCCAATGGGTGGTATGAATAAAATCATAGAGGGTATGGTCAAACTGGCCAGGGAGAAAGGAGTTACTTTTATTACAGATCAGGAAGTTCAGAAATTTGATATCCAAGAGAAAAAAATTAAAACCATTCATACTCAAAATGCTGCTTATTCTGCTGACATGGTGATTGCTGGTGCAGATTATCAGCATGTAGATTCTAAATTACTCCCTTCGGAATTCAGTAATTATGGAAAGGATTATTGGGATAATAAAATTCTTGCACCCAGCGCTGTAATATTTTATTTAGGATTGAATAAGAAAATTAAAAACTTAAACCATCATAATTTGTTCTTTGATGCTGACTTTGGAGCGCATGTAGAAGAAATCTATACAAATCCTGGATGGCCTGAAAGGCCATTATTCTATGTTTGTGCTCCTTCAAAAACAGATCCTACTGTGGCACCTGAGGGCATGGAAAACCTGTTTGTTCTGATCCCGGTTGCAGCAGGAATTAAGGAAACTGATCAAATCAAAACACATTATTTTAATCAGATCATTGACAGAATAGAGAAGTATACAGGTGATAAAATCAAGGATCATATTATATTCAAACGTAGTTTTACAAGAAGGGACTTTATAAAAGAATACAATTCCTTTAAAGGCAATGCATATGGTCTGGCCAATACTTTAAGACAAACGGCTATCCTGAAACCAAGCATCAAGAATAGAAAAGTCAGGAATTTATATTATACTGGACAGCTAACCGTACCCGGCCCAGGTGTACCTCCTTCTCTCATCTCAGGTGAAGTTGTGGCAAGGGAAGTTATCAAAGATAGGTACCATTGATATGACAAAACAACTATACGATATCTCTTCACAAGTTTGCAGTAAGGTAATTACCAACCATTACAGTACATCCTTTTCAATGGGTATCCGTACACTTCATAAGAAATTCAGGATGCCAATATATAGTATATATGGATTTGTTAGGCTGGCTGATGAAATCGTAGATACCTTTCATGATTACGATAAAAAGACCTTACTGGATTCCTTTAAATTGGATACTTATCTTGCCATAGAAAAAAAGATCAGCCTGAATCCTATTCTAAATGCCTTTCAACTTGTTGTGAATCATTATAACATTGAAAAGGAATTGATCGATGCATTTTTATTAAGTATGGAAATGGATCTTTCTGAGAATGAACATAATCATGAAACCTATTCAAAGTATATATATGGATCGGCAGAAGTAGTTGGATTAATGTGTCTCAGGGTATTTGTTGAAGGAAATGGCAAGCTATATGATGAATTGAGAGAACCTGCCAGGAGACTTGGCGCCGCCTTTCAAAAAGTAAATTTTCTCAGGGATATTCAAAGTGATTACCAGGAAAGAGGAAGAGTGTATTTCCCTGGAATTGATTTTGAGCACTTTAAAAACAACGAGAAGGATCTTATTGAACGGGATATCCAGGAGGATTTTATATCTGCCTATGAAGGCATTGTCAAATTACCCAGGGGTAGCAGGAAAGGTGTTTACCTAGCATATATCTATTATTTAAAATTATTCCATAAAATTAAGAAATTGCCAGCCTCAGAAATACTTACGAGTCGCGTCAGAATACCCGATATGACAAAACTAGCATTACTTCTTCCGGTACTGGTTTCAAACAATTTTTCTTCACCAGAGTTTTCAAGATGATATGAACAATCTAAAGGTGGATATCGACACAAATTCTGGCTTTTGTTTCGGAGTTGTCTATGCCATTGATATGGCAGAGGAAATTCTGGACGAACAGGATTATCTATATTGCCTTGGTGACATTGTTCATAATGATGCCGAAGTTAAACGACTTGAAGAAAAAGGATTGAAGATCATTGGCCATGAATTTTTAAGATCGCTCAAAAACGAAAGAGTGTTAATAAGAGCCCATGGCGAACCTCCGGAAACCTATAAATTGGCAGTTGAAAATAATCTTGAATTGATTGATGCCTCATGCCCTGTAGTACTTAAATTGCAGAACCGGATTAAAAAAGCCCACGACCGTGATGAAAAGATATATATATATGGGAAACACGGTCATGCGGAAGTATTGGGTCTATTGGGACAAACAAAAAATGAGGCAACTGTCTTTTCCGATTTAAAAGAGCTGGATATTTCTAAAATACCAGGGAAAATATCATTGTACAGCCAGACCACTAAAAGTATGGATTCCTTTTACAATATC
The DNA here is from genome assembly GCA_964389805.1 of uncultured Roseivirgaceae bacterium. GTDB lineage: Bacteria > Bacteroidota > Bacteroidia > Cytophagales > Cyclobacteriaceae > JAGTVG01. Next base: position 47,110 of record CAYMFU010000292.1, read on the forward strand.
TCGAGTGAACTACAAAAGGCTGGTTTAGAAGTCAATGAGAACGATACGATATGCAGGCAGGTTTCAAACCGCGATAAGGATCTAAGAGACTTTGCAAGTAAGTACGACATAATTATATTTGTTTCCGGTACTAAGTCGTCAAATGGAAAAGTTTTATTTCAGGTATGTAAAGACCGGAATCCAAATACACATTTCATTTCTGATCCTGAGAAACTTGACATTTCATGGTTTAGCTCTAATGTCTCGGTTGGTATATGCGGAGCAACCTCCACACCTATGTGGTTAATGGAGGAGGTGAAACTAAAAATTCTAAACCTAAATATTAATAATGTGGCTTAATATAACCTTATTCATCCTCACTTTCTTTTTTATGGAGTTTGTTGCATGGTTTACACACAAGTATATCATGCACGGTTTTTTATGGTCATGGCATGCATCGCATCACAAATTACGAAAGGAAATTTTTGAAAAGAATGACCTTTTTGCAGTCGTATTCAGTATTCCAGCCATTATATTAATTATCCTTGGGAGTTATTTTTCCATCACAGAACTTATGTTCATTGGTTTTGGAATAACAGCTTATGGGATTTTCTACTTGATTTTTCATGATATAATAGTGCACCGACGAATACAGATAATGTTCAAAGCAAAATCAAAGTACATGAAACGGATTATGAATGCCCATTATACCCATCATAACAAACATACTAAGCACGGGTGTGAGGCATTCGGATTTTTATATGCACCAAAAAAATATACACCGCAAAAATAAATTAACCGTTGAGATATATTAATTATCTTTAGATCGGTAAATCATTTTTAACACAATGAAATATAGAATTTATATTTTACTATTTAGCATCTCAATCCTATTTTTTCGATGTACAATTAACTATAATAAGATGGAAAGAATTAAATCAGAACCCTTTGGCAAGGCTCCAGATGGTACGCCCGTTGAGCTTTTTACACTTACGAATATTAATGGAGTTTCAGCTCAGATTACCAATTATGGAGGAGTTATAACGACACTCCATGTTCCGGATAAAAATGGAGACTTTGTGGATGTGGTACTTGGATATTACACTCTTGACGAATATCTCAAGAAAAGCCCACATTTCGGGGCTCTGGTCGGAAGATTTGGAAACAGGATCGCCAATGGGAGATTTACTCTGGATGGGGTAGAATACCAGTTGGCCATCAATAATGGTCCAAATCATCTTCATGGTGGTCTGGTAGGTTTCGACAAGAAAGTATGGAAACCTGAAATTATCACAGAAGAAAATGCTTCTGCACTTAAGTTGACCTATTTAAGTCCGGATGGTGAAGAAAACTACCCGGGAAATTTGAATGTTGAAGCAATTTATAAACTAAACGATGATAATGAACTCATCCTGACCTTTAATGCAAGGACTGATAAAAAAACGGTTTTAAATTTAACAAATCATTCCTATTTTAACCTCAAAGGTCATGGTAATGGTGATATACTTGATCATGAAATTCAATTCAATTCCAGGGAATTAGTCGCCATTGACAGCACTTCAATACCTCTTGGCCCTTTAATGAATGTTACAAATACTCCTTTTGATTTTCAGGAGCCGAAACCTATTGGCAAGGATATTGAAGCTGATGACCAACAAATTAGAAACGCCGGAGGATATGATCATTCATTTGTGGTTGACGGGTATAATAAGGATTTGAAACTTGCATGTACAGTCCGGGAGCCTGCTTCCGGAAGGATCATGGAGGTATGGACAACCCAACCGGCAGTTCAATTTTACACCAGTAACTTCCTTGATGGGAGTATTAAAGGAAAAGATGGGAAAGTATATTATAAAAGATATGCTTTCTGCCTTGAAACTCAGCATTATCCGGACTCACCAAATCATCCGGAATATCCGTCAACAGTACTGGATCCGGGTGAGGTATATGATCAGACTACCGTTTACAAATTCCTCGCAGAGTAATTGGCTTAGTAGATTAAGTGTTGCCTTAAATCCAATGAGATTCTTTAGAGCTTCAATTCTTGAGATAATTATAAAATTAGTTTTTTGCTTGAAGTAGTAGGAGGGCATCTTCCCACCCATCAGGAGTTGAAAAAGTTATTGATTCGATATTTATAAAATCACCAATCTCATATTTTTCGCCTGTTTTTGGATCAATCCATATTGCCACAAATGATCCGGTATTCTTGAATTCCTTAAAATCAATCGTTGCAGATGTGGAAATTGAGAAATAAACGATAATGGTATTCCCCTTGAAAGATCGCATAGCTACATTCAATGAATCCCCGGCTCCAATTCCTTTGACAATAAGAGATTGATCAGGACTTAAGTCCCACCATTCCAACGATTCAAAAAAGGCCCGACAAATGCTAAGATTGTTGGAACCTTCAGATCGTATAGCATCTTTCCAATCTTGTGAAACATAGTATGGATTGGTGCCAAAGTTCCATACGTTAGAATTCCCATATGTATGAAATCCTCCCGCGAAAATTGCCCAGTATGCTTGCTTCCTTATAATATGTGGTGTAATAGGTTTGGTTGGATATTCCGGCCCGTCTTCATAGGCACCTTCACCATGAAGGATTGGTTTTACAGGTTCTCGATTATAATCTTTTGTGACAGCATCATAAATTGAGGTAAATGATGCCCAAGTCTGGAGCATATGAAAATCCAGCCAGAGAGCATCTGAAAAGTATTCAGACGATGAATGACCCCCTCGAACATGGTAAGTCATTAATGTTTTATCATAATCTTCAGTCCCTGGTACTCCTTCAGTTATTCCTTTAGCCAATAAGTTCCAAACCGATTTTTGAAGATCATTATCTGCAAGTACATCACCTCCCATGCACCAGATAATGTTGTTCTTATCCTTGAAGCGTCTTCCAATAAAACGACCATACTCATAGGCATTCTTAGGAGATATTAAATTATATCCCTCGCCCTCAGAAACTCCGAAAACTGGCAATAAATTGATGTAAAGTCCATATTTGTTTGCTGTATTAATAACATACTCAACATGGTCCCAATAATCATAGGCAAGGGAGTCGCCGGGATTGTTTCCTGGAGTTACAATAGGTTGTAAAGGATCATTATTTAAGAAAGGTAAATCTCCATAAACATTCGATACGGGTGGCAGAACAAAGGGATTTATATTAAACGCGGCTGCATGAATAACTGAAAATCCTTGTTGAGCTCTGGACTCAAAATAAAAGGTCACTTCCTCTCTGTTAAGTTTTTGGAATAAGGCCCATCCCGTGTCCCCCAGCCAGAAAAATGGAGTTCCATTTACATCAACCAGATGTCTGCCATTTTCACTAACATTTAGCTGCGAATGAACTGGATTAGATATTAATAATATCAATAGAGAGGAATAAACTAAGCATATTAATTTATTGGATATTATAACCTGAAGATCTCCTTTCATTGTTTTTGATATCCCTGAAATTCTCATATAAAAGTAATAATTTTCAGTTACATGTAAGACTCAATTTTTGTGATACTAAGGTTCAAATTCTCAATTTAACACTGTTGAAACTGACCAATTATTACACTTATTGTTATTTTCTTATCCTCACCGGATAATCAGGTCGGACAGGCTCTTGAGGAGGATTTTTCCTCAACTCTTCCATAATCACTTCGATGGCTTTCTCGAGTTGAGGATCATGTCCGGCAATTACTTCTTTTGGCCATTGTTCAATTTCAATATCTGGAGCGATGCCTTCATTCTCAATTCTAAATCCATCTTCATTCCAAAAAGCAACATTTGGAGCGGTTACCGATCCGCCATCGATAAACCTTGGGTAACCTAATACGCCGACCAATCCACCCCAGGTTCGCTTACCGATCATAGTACCCAGTTTAAATTTTCTGAACAGGAAGGGGAGATAATCTCCACCAGATCCTGCTGTTTCATCTATAATCATCACTTTTGGCCCCTGGATAGAAGCACTTGGAGCTTTAAGGTCTTTACCATATCTGAAATTCCAATGGGCCTGATATGGTTTCTTCAAGATGTCAATATAATAATCGGCCAACTGTCCTCCGCCATTATACCTTTCGTCAATGATAACGGCCTTTTTATTTGTTTGTGGAAAGAAATATCGTTTAAAATACTGATGCCCTGAGCCTGCAGTATTTGGAACGTATACATACGCTACCTGCCCATCAGTTGCTTCATTAACTTTCCTAAGATTTCCTTCAACCCAATCCCTGTGACGTAGGGAGTTCTCACTGGATAGAGGTACTACTTTCACTCTGCGTGAGTCAGAAGTGTCAGCATTGGGCCCTACGGTTATTTCGATGATTTTGTCCGCAGTATTTTCGAAAAAACTATAAAGGTTTTGTTCTGCCGTAATATTTTTCCCATTGACTGCAAGCAGGTATTCACCAACTTTTACATTTATTCCTGGTTCAGTTAATGGTGATCTGAGTTCAGGTGTCCAGTTTAATCCTCCATATATTTTGGCAAATCGATATCGATTGTCAGCGATTTCATAATCTGCACCTAGTAAACCCCCTTGAATCCGGTCAGGATTGTGTAATCGGTCTCCTCGATTCTGAAAGCGGTGATGGCCAACTGAAAGTTCACTAAACATCCATTCCATAACCAGATAAAGGTCACTTCTGCAACTTAAATCGGGTAAGAATACCTTATATTTTTCCCTGATTGCTTTCCAGTCCAGTCCGTGCATTCCCGGATCATAGAAGTAATCCCGGTTTACACGCCAGGCTTCATTAAAGATATTCTGCCATTCTTTAACAGGATCAATCTTAACCTGTATGGCACCAATATTTAGCATTCCGTTCTCGGGTTTAACACCAACTTCAGTGATACCCCAGGATTGTCCGTTTTGAAAGAGCATTTTTTTGCCTCCGGCAGCAATTGTAAACCAACTGGCCATCATTACTTCTGAATCCTTCTTCTCTTTTAAGTCAAATTTTCTGATTGATTGTGGTTCACCAAACCCACTATGTGGTCTCATTGACATATAATAAATCAGTCCTTCTTCAGGAATATGAATATTAAAATAATTTCCCGGATCAATGGGCAAGGCAATAATTCGATTTTCTATTCCATCCCAGTCAATATTGAGAGATTTTGCCTCTTCATTTTCATCTTCCCTATCCTCATTCTTTTTCTTTGATTTATTTTTCTTGTTATCAGTGTCAGGTTCTTCCTCATTGGATTCTTCTTTGGTGTCCCACTCTTCTTCGTCACTTTCCTTTGCAAGAGGAGAAGTTAAGTCCTTTTGAAGTGTTACTAGATAAATGGAATTACTCATCTCCATATCCTGATTGGATTGGTCAAACCAGTTAACAACCGGTCCGGCATCTGTTGAGGCTAACATATATATATATTTTCCGCTAGGATCAAATGTAGGTTCTGAAACATTTGATAATCCATCAGAAAGAGGATATGATCTATTCTCTTCCAAAGAAAATAAATAAGCACGTTCAAAATTAGTTTCTGAGATAATTGTATATGCAATCCATTTTGAATCAAATGACCATGATCCAAATAGTCCTCTGAAGGGTCCTGGAATATATAATTCATCAGTTCCTATTTTAATCGTTTCTTTCGAATGGATATCCAGAACATACAAGTTTCTTCCATTATCTACATAGCATATTTTTTTACTGTCAGGTGACCAGTTTATATTTGCATAGAATCCTGTTCCTGTAAGTGTTATATTTTGAATGGATCCATCTACAACAGATTTTATGTGAAGTTCATATTCTCCGGAAGCATCTGAAAAATAAGCTATACTTTTTCCATCTGTTGACCACCTTGGATTTCTTTCATGCACACCTGGCGTTTGGGTAAGATTGGCAGGATCTCCCTTTTTTTCAGGAACTGTAACAATTTCACCTCTGAAATCAAAAACAGCACGTGCCCCGGATGGAGAAATCGTACCACTTCTGATATAATTTCCTCCAGAAACAAACCTCGGCCTCAGTTCAAGCAGATCTGTAGCAATACCAATAGTAAGTTTTTCTGAAGAATTGTTCCTAGGATCAAAAATATGAAGGTACCCGCTTTGTTCATACAGGAGTTGATTCCCATCTGAGTCCAGATTCATTATAGCAAAATCATCATATTCCGTATGCTGAGTGACAGATTTATCATCACGATTGTATGAGTAAATATTAAATTCTCCATTTCTGTCACTTTTAAAATACACTTTATTCCCAATCCATTGAGGATCACTGTCATTTGAACCTCCGGTTGGTTTTGGAATTTCTTCCACTTCATGATTTTCAGTATTATATATCCATATCCTGGTCTGGGTGCCTCCCCTGTAGTTTTTCCATTGATTAAAACGGTCGCCCAGAGGCGTATAGGCTATATATTTGTCGTCTGGGGAATAAGAAGCATGAAAAGCAGTAGGTAAAGGCACTTGCACGCACAATCCTCCCGATACACTAATTGTATACAACTGAATAAACCGACTTGTATGTGAATTTCTTTGAGATGCAAAAAGTATCTTCTCTCCATCGTGGCTGAAATCTCTTACATAATCAGGTGAGGGGTGCCATGTTAGTCTCTTTGGAACTCCCCCCCTGGAGGGTATCACATACACATCAGTATTTCCATCATATTGTGCACTGAAGGCAATAGTAGAGCCGTCTGGTGAAAATACAGGATTAGACTCGATCCCTTCATCAATAGTAAGTCTTTTTGGATTCGAGCCATCTTTTTCGGCAATCCATAGATCCTCGGCATAGACGAAAGCTATGTTCTTTTCGCCTATAGCCGGATTTCTCAGCAACCGGGTGTCGGATACGTTCTGAGCAAAGACTTTGATTTGGAAGTGAATTAAAATAAAAAGGATTGTTGAAATTTTTAATGAATTGTAACGCATTATTGATGATTTTTTGTTCGCAGCAAATCTATTTACTTTGCTAAATTATTGCTAATTGTACGATGTTTAAATGAGTGTGCTCGAATTAAAAATCTATTTCATTAAATATTGCATGTTCAATCTACGGATGTAAAATGCATCGATCTCTATAGCCAATAGCTTCTTTATGTTAGAACAACTCTCCACTTACATTTGTAGAGGCATGTTTTTCTTGAGGAATATATTTTTAATCGATCAGAATTTGTGACAATTGATAAAAATGTAGAGCAAGCCTCATCTTTTTGAATAATTTGTAAATATATCGGCCTAAATTAGCACACTTATAAAATATGACAAATATCATGTTTTGACATGACATATGTCGGAATAATAATTGTCATATATACACTATCTTTATCATGTTGTTTGGTTTAGTGGTTCAATATCTTTAGCCTTTATGAATTAAAGATTTTTTTGCTGAAGATAATTTGATAAATGATAATTGCCATGGAAAGTGGAAAAACGAGAGAGCGGTAGTTATCGAAATTTAGATTGGAAGCGTTTGGAGATAGGTCGTGGATTTTTCAATGTTATAGGAACTTTTAGGATTTTTTAAACTTTTTACCTTGCCACGTATCTTTTTCTTCCATAACGCTTTCAATTTTTTTTTGCACCCAGTCGGCTCTTTTATTACCCCAACCTGGATTAACCCTTTGTAACGGAGGAGCCTCACTTACCAGACGCTCTATTGCAATTCCAGGATCAAGCTTTTCCAAAAATTGAATTACAAAAGAGATATATTCTTCTAACGAAAAAAGTGAAAACTGCTCCGGAGCATCTTGATATATTCTGGCCAGTTTAGTATGCTTCATAATTTGGAGATGATGGAGTTTAAGTGCATTTATACCTAATCCGGATAATATTTCAGCCTGATCAAGCATTTTTTTGCGTGATTCTCCAGGTAAGCCAAATAATATATGCCCGGTTACCTCAAGCCCTCTATCCGTAGTCATTTTAATTGCATTTTTAGTATCTGCAAATGTATGCCCCCTGTTGATCCACTTCAGCGTTTTGTCATAGCAGGATTCAATGCCATACTCAATGGAAACGTAATAATCCCTTGAAAGCTCTTTTAAATATTCCAGGATGTTTTCATCCACACAATCAGGGCGGGTAGATATCACTATACCCGTTATCCGGTTATGACTTAAGGCGTCTGCATATAGTGATTTGAGTTCATCCAGAGGTTTATAGGTATTGGAGTATGATTGGAAATATGCCGCGTAAAATTTAGGTCTTTTATAACGTTTTTCCAGGAACTCAACACCTTTATCGATTTGTCCTTTAATATTTTCCACATCAACACAATAGGAGGGTGTAAAGCTTTGATTGTTACAATATATACATCCACCTTTTCCTTTCAAGCCATCACGATTCGGACAAGTGAATCCGGCATTAACGGAAACTTTCTGTATCCTGCCACCGTATTTTTCCTTGATCCGGTTTGAATTGGCATTATACCGTCTGTGGTCACCCCATGGATACTTACATTTAGTCATTTTTTATGTTGGCTTCCCATAAAACTTCAACCGGATGTAATGCATTTCGACCTGTACCATCAAGGATCTGTTGCCGGCAGCTAGTGCCAGCTGCAGCTATAATGGATCTTTCAGTCGTCTTTCGTATAGCGGGAAATAATACCAATTCCCCAATATCCATAGAAAGTTGATAATGTTCCTTTTCAAAACCAAACGATCCGGCCATGCCACAACAACCGGAAGGGACGCGATGAACTATAAAATTGGCAGGAATTGACAGGATCTTTTCAGTAAAGTCCTCTGAAGACAAGGATTTCTGGTGGCAATGGGCATGATAGTATATGTCTTTCTTCTCAGAGACGAAGTGTTCTTTCTTTATTTTACCTTCATCTACAGCACTGGCTAAGAACTCTTCGATAGTATGCACATTCCTGGATATTTCAAGAGCTTTTTCTTTTAATTCCCCAGAAACAAGGTCAGGATATTCATCCCTGAAACTTAGAATAGCTGAGGGTTCGATCCCAACCAATGGATTATTTTTATCAATTAAGGATGAGAAGATCTTTACATTTTGTTCTGCCAGTTTCTTTGCTTTCTTAACAAGGCCTTTTGATAAGAATGCCCGTCCGCTTTCAGGATGTTGGACTACTTTTACTTTAAATCCAAGTCGGGAAAGCAGGGAAATCGTGGAAATGCCGAGATCTACTTCTGTATAATTAGTGAACTCATCTACAAACAGATATAGTGATCCCTGAGAATTTTCCTGGCTCGACATCAGACTGTCAGGATTCTTTTTTATCCATGTCCTCAGGCTTTGTTTGTTAAGTTTAGGGAAGGATCGCTTTTGAGCAAAACTCATTACTTTCTTAAAGACAGAACTGAAAGCAGAGCTTGTAACAAAGAAATTGTAAATACCCGATAAACGGATACCGATAGCATTGATCTTATTGATATGACCTATAAGCCAGGACCTTAGGGGTATGCCATTTGAATCATAATAATTCTGCATAAACTCGGCTTTTAGCCTTGCCATATCTACATTTGAAGGACATTCAGATTTACAGCCTTTACAGGAAAGACAGAGGTCAAGTACTTCCTTAATTTCCTGGTGATCAAAGGGATTGTTTTTTGTTGAGTGAGTCAGGTACTCTCTTAATATATTCGCTCTTGCCCTAGTGGTATCGGATTCATTTTTTGTAGCCATATAACTCGGGCACATTGTGCCTCCGGAAAGAACCGTCTTCCTGCAATCACCGGAACCATTACACATTTCAGCAGCTCTTAATATTCCCTGTGTCTTTGAAAAGTCAAAGTAGGTATTGACCTCCCTTATAAATTTATCAGGTTCATACCGTAAAAATGTATTCATTGAGGGAGTTCGGACAATCTTGCCGGGATTAAAAATATTATCAGGATCCCAGCTGAATTTAACCTTTTCAAGGAGTGCATAGTTTTTCTCACCTATCATAAATGGGATAAATTCTCCCCTTAATCTTCCATCCCCATGTTCACCACTTAGTGATCCACCATATTTTTTGACAAGCCGGGCAACTTCATCAAGTACCGTTTTAAACAATTTCTGTCCATTCGAAGTCTTTAGATCAATTATAGGTCTCAAATGCAGTTCACCAGATCCAGCATGTGCATAATGAACACAATACAGATCATACTTTTTTAATGTCTCATTAAATTCGCGGATATACGCGGGCAAATCATTAACATCCACAGCTGTATCTTCTACCACAGGAACAGGCTTTGCATCTCCAGGTATATTTGATAGGAGACCAAGGCCGGCCTTTCTAAGGGACCAGACCTTTCCTGCATCACTACCCTTTAATACCGGATAATGATATCCATAATTGTTCGCCTTGAGATCTTTAATTAATTGATCAACGGTCTGATCAAGATCATCTTGATTATCCTTGGCGATCTCAACTATCAAGAGTGCTTCAGGATCTCCCTGGATAAAGAAACGGTTCTTACTTTGGGCAATATTTGCCTTGGTACATTCCAGTATATAATGATCAATTAGTTCACTGGCATATGGATTATATTTTAAAGCAATCAGGTTGGCTTCCAAAGATTCATAAAGTGAATCAAAATGTATGCAAACCAATGCGTTATACTTTGGGGGTAGTGGATCAATGTCCAGTTTTATTTCTGTGATGAAACCCAATGTGCCCTCAGATCCAGCTATCAATTTACACATATTGAATTTCCCCCCTTTGTCGCCAAAGGGTTCTGACCGCATTAAAAGATCAATGGCATATCCGGTATTTCTCCTGGTCACGGATGATTTAGGAAACTCAGATTTGATTTCCTTTTGGTTTTCCTCGCTACTCAGTATTTCCTTTAAGGTAGAATATATATTTCTCTCGAGGTCTGATGTACAGCTTGCACCAGAAACTTTATCCTCAAATTCTGAAAGGGATAGTTCTTTAAATTCGACCTCCTCGCCATCAGCCAGGATCATTTTAAGGGATATCAAATGTTCACGGGTGCTTCTGTAGATCACTGAATTGGATCCGCATGAATTGTTCCCAACCATACCACCTATCATGGCACGGTTGGCAGTCGATGTTTCAGGACTAAAGAACAAACCATATTCCTTAAGATAAACATTCAGGTCGTCTCTTATCACCCCTGGCTCCACCCTTACCCATCTTTCCTTATCATTCAATTCCAATATTTTGTTCAAATGTTTGGAAACATCAACTACTATTCCTGGACCAACTACCTGGCCGGCCAGAGACGTTCCCGCTGTCCTTGGTATAATAGAAGTTTTGTTTTCACTAGCAAAACTGACAATTTTGATCAAATCAGATTTATCTTTGGGAATAGCAACGGCAGAAGGGATCTCACGATATGCTGAAGCATCGGTTGCATACAGGGCTTTCAGTTTATCATCTGTAAAAATCTCACCATGAATAGATGCACCAAGTTCAGTTAAGAGTTTATTGTTCACCACTAATGTAAATAGTTCATATCCTTAATTCAAATATACCATAAAGGCGAATATCTTGTCTTTTCCCTACCTTAAATATTTCTTCCACCAGGATTGGAATACGATCAATGCCCAGATATGTGCATGTGCATCCCCGGGATTCGAAGAATACAATCTCTTCTTTAGTTTCCTGATAGCAGCCGTATTAAAAACTCCCTGTTCTTCAATAAAATGATCTGCCAACAGGTCATTATTGATCATTGTTTTAAGATCTTTTCTAAACCATGTCAGAAGGGGAACCTCAAATCCGTGTTTGGATCGCTGATGCAATTTGCCGGGAACCAGGTCCTTCAATATATCTCTCAATATGATCTTTTGATTTCCTGCATTGATCTTATATTTATCAGGAATCGATAATGCAAATTCAACTAGATTATGATCCAGAAAAGGTACCCTTACTTCGAGTCCATTTGCCATACTCATTAAATCCACCTTATACAGCATGTCATTGGGTAATACAAGCCGGGTATCGGCCATCAGGATCTTATTTATAGAAGCATCATATTTCAGAGCGGAAGTCATCAAATGCTTGAATTCATTTAATTTCTGACTATTGTAATCTTTCAAAAAATCTGCGGAGAAATAGTTCAGGGCCTTTTGTTCACTTAGAAATACAGCCCACAACCAGTATCGTTCATCCGGAGCAAGTTTCAAACCGCCGGCATACCTGTCCAATTGTCTGAACCAGTTTGAAATAAAGCCGTTTCTTGACTTGGGCATTATTTCCCAGAAAGGTTGCATGGCCTTAATGAAGTGATTGGAAAAACCGGGTTGCTTTGCTTTTACAAAAGCCATATGCTTATTATAACCTGTAAAGATCTCATCAGCTCCATCTCCGGAAAGTGCAACAGTCACCTTTTCTTTTGTTAATTGACTCAAGAGGTAAACCGGAATTGCAGAGGAATCAGCAAATGGTTCATCGAAGTGGTTTAAAATGTCAGGTAGGTGAAGGAGAAGATCTTCATTTGTAACATCAAATACTTGATGATTGGTGTTGAAGTGATTCGCCACCTGAAGGGCGTATTTCTTTTCATCAAAGAACTTAGCATTTTTATAACCTATGGAAAAAGTTTTGATTTGTTCTTGATGCCTGGAAGCAAGAGCCGTGATGATTGATGAATCAATACCCCCGCTTAGAAAAACACCCAGAGGGACATCTGCAACCAGTCGCTTTTTTATTGAATCCTCCAGTTTTTCGATAAGGATCTCCTTTAATGATCCATAGTCTATGTTTTCAGGGTCAATAATCTCCTTTTCCAGTTCATAATATTTAGTGATGTTTACTTCTTTATTCCTGATTCGTATGGAATGACCGGGAAGCAGTTTAGAAACACCATTCAGGATCGATAATGGGGCTGGTATGTAATTGAGTTGCAGGTACATTACCAGGCTTTCAGTATGAATTGATCTCTGTATTCCATACGCCAGGATTGAACGCATTTCGGATGCAAAGAGAAATTTGTCTTCATCCTGATAATAGTAAAGCGGTTTTATCCCAAATCTATCCCTTGCAATAAACAATTCATTTTCAGTTTTATCCTGAACTGCAAAAGCGAAAAATCCATTAAGCATCTGAAGGCATTTCTCCCCATAGATGATATAGGCATACAGTAAAACTTCGGTATCGGATTGGGAAGTGAATTGTACTCGATGCCTCTCTTCCAGGATCTTCCTCAATTCTTTGTAATTGTAGATCTCCCCATTGAACACCAATGTATATCGACCCGTTGGGTCTTTCATAGGTTGATTGGCTCTAGGGCTGGTATCAATAACTGAAAGCCGGCGGTGCCCCAGTCCGATTCTATCCTCAATGTAGGTGCCTTGTGTATCCGGACCACGATCTTCCAATACATCAACAGCTCTCTGGAGGTTGATCAAATGGAACCTGCCTGCTTCATTAAAGGCGTATATACCCGTTATACCGCACATGGATTGTCTCGTGGATTAATATTCAAGACCAATTTTACGTATTATTTAAAAATTATGTGCATAATTGAGGCTGAAACCTATGAAGAAGTTTTTAAGTCATAGCGTGTGGCTCATTCTGGCTTTGTTCATATTCAGCTGTTCCTCATCGAAAAAGGCCAGGACTCAGAAAATTGACAAGATCATTATGGAAGCAAGATCCTATACGGGCACTCCATACAGGTATGGTGGGATGAACCGTACCGGATTGGATTGTTCCGGACTATTGGTCAGGTCTTTTGAGTCGGCCGGAGAAGACATTCCCAGAACTTCTAAAGAGCAGTCCAAATATGGAAAGGCTGTTGGAAAGAATGAACTTCAGAAAGGTGACCTGGTTTTTTTCTCGAATAAAAAATGGAAAAGAAAGATCACGCATGTAGGACTCGTAACAGAGGTAAAAGGAAAGAATTCAGTAACATTTATACATGCCTCAACCAAACTGGGTGTAGTAGAGACCGAGTTTTTTGTTGATTATTATCAGAAGTTATATGTGAAAGCTCGCCGCCCCAAGTTTTAAATCTCCGGAATTTGAAATATATTTGCACGATCATTAATTGAATGATAGAATGATGGATCCAGCATCACTCATTCTCTAATTAATATCTTGGAGCATTAGCTCAGCTGGCTAGAGCATCCCGCCATCAGCGGGAGGGTCAACAGAGCTGATGATTTCAAAAAACACGGGGCATTAGCTCAGCTGGCTAGAGCACCACGCTGGCAGCGTGGGGGTCAACGGTTCGAATCCGTTATGCTCCACTAATATAATTTATAAAGGTCTGAAAATCAGTAATTAAGATTACTGATTTTTCTTTTTTAGTCAACATTTAGTCAACTAACTTGAATTTGACCTAATTTAATCAAAGAAATATCCCCACTCATAAAGCAGAGTGCTTTAGAAGTATAGCTCGTTCGTTAGAAGAGATTTAAATACCCTTCAATTACAAGATTTGAACCCGATTGAATAACTAATACAATACTTCATCGTAAACTAATATACCCGTAATTGTGAAATATTATGAAGAAATTAGGAAGGCTATTCATTGCATTTTTTAAAGGTGAAATACTGGCATGGATTGCATTGGGTTTCATCGCTTTAGTAATATACTTTTTTACTACAATTTAATCCAAAAAAAAGGAAATGCCGTGAAGCACACCCCAGTGAATTAATTTAACCCTCACTTGTTATGAAACTTTCCTGTCTTAATAAGACAACATTATCTTCCTTTCTTCTGAATCTTTTTCGATTTATTAATTATTCTAACATTGTTAATCACCTTAATGAGAAATAGAATGATTAAAAATATCCATACATAGAACGCTATATATGTTAAACGATCTACATCATTATTTGATATTTTTATGTAATATGAAATAGTCATAAAAATGGATATTAGAAACATGACAATAGCAGTAGCAAATTGAAATTTAACGCTTAATAGTTTTTTCATTATATCTTCCTTATATAATTAAAAATATATGGCTGAATCACAATTTAAAAAGATATCCATTTACAAACGACTAATAAATTAATAACTATTGACTCACATCAAAAAGATTCTTAGATTGAACTTACATTTTTTGAACTGTTTTAATTTAGACGTATTGAAAAAATACGTATTAAAGTCAAAATGACATTGAGGTCATTTGACCTCAAATAGCTGGAAAGACCCTCACCGCTTTGGTGGGGGTTTCTATTTTGCATTAAAAAAGCCCTAACATAATTGAAAGGGCTTAATATTCTCAATCTGTAATTTTACTATAGATTATCTTTCCCCTTTTTCATGGTAATGGTTCCTTCCCAATGGTGATGAGAATATGGGTCCTCGCTGCTGTTGTAATCATCCGACATTCCACTTCCTGTTGCGCCTTCGAAACGACCTGTACCTCCTAAAATAACAAAAGGATCTCTCCAATATGAATCTACATACTCTGGGTGGTCATCCTCTCGACCACCAATAACCTGTCCTTCAATTGAGACATACAGTATGTCTCCATTAGCTGCAACCATATAAGAGTCCGATGGACCATAATTACTTTCTTGATCGACACAGAAACTAAAATTGCCAGTAAATTTTCCCAAATGTGTACCGTTACCTTCAAAATCAACAATAACGCGCACAAATTGAGGTAATTCGCATGATTCATCTGGCTCGACACTTTGATATTCGCCAAGGAAATCAGCCTTAAAAGGTACCGTCACCATAACAGGCTTATCACGACCATTTCTACGGGCATTTTCATCCTCATTTGTTTCACCATTCAGGGGTTCAGGAGTTTCATTTCCCCAAAAATCAGTTGAATCTGAGCAGGCAAAAATCAAACTAGTTAAAACTAGAAATTGAAATATTTTTTTCATAGTAAAAGGTTTTTAAAGTGTGGAATAAGTTTGTCTATACCTCAAAAACATATTAGGATAAATAGCAGTTCCTCAGGTTGAATTTATTTTTTGCATTTATTGCAAATACTGTAAGTAACTTCCAATATAAAACCCCGGAATGACTAAAACCGGGGCTTCATGAAACTAAAAGATTTGAATAGGGACTAACCTTGAACAAACTATCAATTGTAATGAATGTAGCCATTACAAGCTTTTCAAACCTGAGATCGTAGGAATACTTTAAAAGGTTATATTCTAATGCACAATAGAAAAGAATGCATCAGACGCTTTCTCTCGTAGGTTGTCAAGGTTTTTAAGCTGAGGTTGGGGCGAGTTTATTGACTTTCATCAAAATTTCTTAAATTGTAGAAAGATAGGTTTTCTTGCAGCTAATTTTTTATTCTTGATCTCTAAAGCCATGACTCAAAGACGCTTAGCCGCCATCATGTTTACTGACATTGTCGGTTATGATTCCTTACTGAAGGAAGATGAGAAGAAAGCGTTCAACTACCTAAGAAAAAACCAGCGAATACATAAACGTCTAATCAAGAAATTCAAAGGCAGATGGTTAAAAGAAATGGGAGGTGGTATATTGGCCAGTTTCTCTTCTATCATTGATGCAGTGATGTGTGCATTGGCTATTCAGAAGGCTACCTCAGAACTAAGTATCCCAATACGCATAGGCATTCATCAAGGTGAGGTGATCTTCGAAAAAAAAGGTGTATTGGGTGATGGTGTAAATATTGCATCTCGGATTCAGAGTGTTGCTGAAACAAATGGCATTGTTATTTCAGAAACAGTTTAGTCTGATTTACCATGGCGAATGAGAAGTGGAGGAAAATTTTTAACCTGAAACAGTAATAAAATTTCAAATGTAGAATACGCAATTGAAGGTGCCGATTTTGCATTAAGGGAGAGAAGAAAAATTATTAAAAAAAGATGAATGAATTACTTAAATCAAGTAATTTTAAATAGCTGATAGTGTATATTCTTTTTTTTTACTTAATATGGAGACATACAGGTGGGATTGTTTGATTTCTTTTCGACTGATATTGCTATAGACCTGGGTACGGCCAATACGCTCATTATTCATAAGGATAAAATTGTTGTTGATGAACCTTCAATCATAGCTCTTGATCAAAGTAACAATAAGGTTCTTGCCATTGGCCGAGAGGCGATGCAAATGCACGAAAAAACCCCCGAAAATATAAAAACAATAAAACCGTTAAAAGATGGTGTTATTGCAGATTTTCATGCCGTTGAACTGATGATTGGCGGAATGATTAAGATGATTGAAAATAAAAGAAGCTTTTTCCCATCTTCATATAGAATGGTTATTTGTATACCAAGTGGTATTACAGAAGTTGAGAAAAGAGCTGTACGTGACTCGGCAGAACATGCAGGTGCCAAGGAAATGTACATGATACAAGAACCAATTGCGGCTGCCTTGGGGATAGGAATAGACATCAAAAGGCCAGTTGGATCAATGGTAGTGGACATGGGTGGTGGAACTACTGAAATTGCAATAATTGCCCTCTCTGGTATTGTTTGTGATCAATCCTTAAGGATTGCAGGAGAAGCGTTTAGTACGGATATTCTTGATTATATGCGAAGGCAACATAATCTTTTAATAGGTACAAGGTCCGCAGAAAGGATTAAACTGGAAGTGGGATCAGCTTTAACTGAATTGGATGATCCACCAGATGATTACAAGATAAAAGGCCGGGATCTTATGACAGGTATTCCTAAGGTCATAAATATCTCCTATTCAGAAATAGCTTTCGCAATTGACAAAACAGTATCCAAAATTGAAGAAGCAGTGTTAAATGTACTTGAAATGTCTTTGCCTGAATTATCTTCAGACATATACAACAATGGTATTCATCTGACTGGAGGAGGGGCGTTGTTAAAGGGTCTTGATAAAAGATTAGCTTTAAGAACCAAACTTCCAATTCATGTAGCCGATGATCCACTCAGGGCTGTTGTCAGGGGCGCTGGATTAATATTGAGGAATCTGGAAGAATACAGATCTATTTTGATAACCTGACAAGTTAATGTAAATCATGCGATTATTACTTATCAATCCATCCAATCAGTTTGTCAGCATCGTCAAATTAAAAGAGAACCGCTGGAATCGTTACCGCATTTGGAAACCACTCAGCCTCATGGTTCTCGCAGGGCTGACACCATCGGAGTGGGAAGTTTCGATTTTGGATGAGAACCTTGGTGTACCGGACTATCTAGCTATATCTCGACCAGATTTGGTTGGTATTACTGCTTTCACTTCGCAGGCTAACCGTGCCTATGAAATTGCCACTCATTTCCGAAATATAGGCATACCGGTAGTTATGGGAGGCATTCATGCAACAATGTGTTTGAACGAGGTTATAGAACGTGTGGACTCGGTTGTTACTGGAGAAGCTGAAAGTATCTGGGTGCAAGTTCTGAAAGATGCCCGGCATAATTGCCTAAAGCGTCGTTATAACGGAGGATTAGCCAATATTAGTGATGTACCGTTCGCCCGCCATGATTTGCTTGCAACTGGATATGCTTTAGGGGCCATTCAGACCACACGGGGCTGTCCTTTGAACTGCAATTTTTGTAGCGTAACGTCATTCAATGGGGTTTACTATCGGCAGCGCCCTATTCCTGATGTCGTGCAAGAATTTCAGTCAATCCGTGAGAAGCGTGTTCTAATAGTAGACGATAATCTCATAGGCACAAGCCATAAGCACAAAACCCGTGCTAAAGATCTGTTCCGTGCCATGGTACATGCAAAGCTTCGAAAGAAGTGGATTGCCCAGGTTACTATTAACTTTGCCGATGATGAAGAACTCCTTAACCTGGCCGCTAAGGCTGGGTGCAAAGGGGTCTTCATCGGCTTTGAAACCCATACCCAGGAAGGGCTTCTTGAGCTTGGCAAGAAAATCAATTTTCTTAAAGACCGGAACCTCCGTACCTCCGTGCAAAGAATACAGCGACACGGCATGCTAGTAGTGGGATCCTTCATCATCGGTTTGGATATAGACGAACAGGGTATTGGTAGACGAATCGCAAAGGTAGCCAATCAGTATGGAGTAGATAATCTCAATGTGCTGTTTCTGACACCGTTACCCGGCACACGCCTGTGGGACCAGATTTCAATGGAAGGCCGTATTGCTCTCAATACATTTCCTGAAGACTGGAAATATTACACACTTACATTCCCTGTTGTTCAACATAAGCATTTATCTTGGGATAGAATCATCGAAGAAATGCTCTCCTGTGATCGGGACTTTTATTCTATGTTGCACATTCTGCGCAGAGTATGGCGCAACTTGTGGCACTACAGACAACCGTTGATAAGTTTGGCAAGTAATCTTTCATATAGGAGAAATTTGCAGTTGAATTACAAGATTTACGCTGATTTCAAGCATTACTTGGGCAATAGGGCATAATGATAAAGTGTTTTATACAATGTATAATAACTGTATACTTAAATAACGGAAGCAAATATTTTAAAGTTCATCGCTACTTTGTGAACTGCTTAGAATGCGGGTATTATATGTTTTTTATGCCTGAAGTTGTTGGATATGCAAGATAATTTATTTCTAACTCAATTCTCAAGACATCTTTAACATAATCTTGCAACTTTGATTTCTTAGAATTAATAAAATGAATTTTTCTTACCTACCGAATTAACAAAAATAAATTCAGTCTACCATTGAAAATTTTTAATATTCATCGTACATTTACGATGAACTAAAATTATGAGTAGAACATTAGCAGATGTTGATTATAGTATTGATGAACTAAAGCTGGCTAACTTCGCAAAGGCTTTGGGGCACCCGGTACGTATTCAGATAATGAAAATACTCATTAATCAATCTTGTTGCTATACCGGTGATTTAACCGATATTATCCCTTTAGCACAATCAACTATTTCGCAACACCTTAAAGTGCTCAAGGAAGCTGGTTTGATACAGGGGGAAATAATGCCCCCTAAAGTGAAATATTGTATAAATAAAGATAACTGGCCTATTGTCCAGTCTCTTTTCAAAGGATTATTAAAAATGTAAAAAAATTTATTATAGTTAATCATTTATTTACGATGAACTTAAAAGTGCGATTATGAAAGCCTTTATAAGTTATGTGATACAAAGCAAAAACGGACACAGTCATGAGTTTACCTTTATAAATATTAAATGCGGTCCTTATAATGTTTCATCAAATCCGCCAATTTTAGAAGCATAAGAATGGGCAGATAAAAAGCAGTTTAAACTAGATAACAGTATGATTATGATTGTAACAGGTGTTTACAAAGTATAGAATTAAAATTTATTAGAGAAATGATTACCATTAAAATACTAGGAACAGGATGCCCTAAATGTATGGCATTAGAAAAGGTTGCCAGAGAGGTGGTTGAAGAATTAGCCTTGGATGCAGAAATAACTAAAGTAGATGACATTGTTGATATTTTGAAATATAATATATTAAGAACACCTGGTCTTGTTGTGAATGAAAAAGTTGTTTTGAGCGGCCGTGTTCCCTCTATTAATGAAGTTAAAAATCTAATACAGTAAAATTTTTAGACTATGAAACGATTAATAATCATTCTTCCGATTTTCATTTTTGTATTCTTGTCAGAATCATGTCAAGCTCAATCAGAAAAAAATACAGAAGTTCAAAAACTCACGTCAAATAATGAAATTTCAGTTTATTATTTCCATTTTACCAAAAGATGTGCGACGTGTAAAGCTGTTGAAAGTGAATCTTTGAAAGTTCTTGAAACCATTTACACAGACCAGTACAATTCAGGGCAGATCACGTTTCAGTCTTATAATCTTGATGAGTCAGAGAGTAAAGTGGTTGCAAATAAATTAAAAGTGTCTGGTCAGGCATTATTGATCATTAAGGGGGATGATGTCAAAGACCTCACAAATCAGGGATTTATGTATGCACGATCTAATCCTGCTAAATTTCATACAGAAATAGAGAGCGCTATTGGGAAATTGTAATTTCATCATTTAATGAATTTTTTAGCTGAACTGCTAGAGAGCAGTACATTTCCGTTCTTGTCAGCTACTATTCTTGGACTGATGACCGCAATAAGTCCTTGTCCACTTGCCACAAATATAACAGCTGTGGGCTTTATCAGTAGGGATATATCCAGCCACCACAGAGTATTTTTGAATGGAATCGTTTATACATTTGGAAGAATGTTTTCTTACACGGCTCTAGCATTGATATTATATTTCGGAGCAGATCAATTTAGCGTTTCTGGGTTATTTCAGCAATATGGAGAGCGGTTTATTGGGCCATTATTGATAGTGGTTGGCTTTTTTATGCTTGGGCTTATACGAATAAAACTTCCTGGTATTGATTTAACGGGTGAAAAAAAGAGCAATGGTCATAAAAGTTATTGGGATGTATTA
>CAYMFU010000293.1:0-4131 GCA_964389805.1 uncultured Roseivirgaceae bacterium
GCCCCACATGAGCTGCACGCATCACTGTAAAAGACATACGCACATTATGCCCCCCTGTAATTTTAACGGTTTGGATAGCAATCCTGTTCTGCCCCAGTACCGCCTGGAGTAAATGACGGACCAGGATCTGTTCGGTAAGCCCCTCAACAAATATGGCCAGCTTCCTCATTCGCCCTGCTCCTCTTCTTCCGACTCGTCACTGAAACCAGATCTGAAGAAATCACTGGCATAGAAATCAAAATTATTCAGGCCCGTAAACTTAAACTCCTCGAAGATCTCCTTTGAGTTTGCATAGTTATAGAGACTGATTTTATGTCCCTCACGCATAATCACCGCCCAGTGCTCGATATCCACCGCATTCATGATAAATGAATCATTGGTGGACATAATAAGCTGTATCCCGGCCTCCACGGCCTTGGCTATCAGTACCTGCACCAGTTGACTGGCCCTGGAGAAATCAAGCCCTTCCCCAATATCATCGATAATCACAAAGCCCCTGTTTCCGGAAAGGATGTAGTAATTAACCTGTACCAGCACCGAGAAGGCACGAAACATCCCCTGTGACATATCCCGCTGTGTCACCTGCTTATCCAGTCCCTTTTCGGTGGTATAAACCGCATAGCGATCCTCGCTGACATTGCTGAATCGTTCTGAAAAGCGGATGATCCCAAAGTCACTCAGGTCATATCCGATTTTATACATGTCCTTCAGTACCAGCTCCCGGAAACTGGGAAACTCATCCTCTGCCACGGTAATGACCGGAACCAGTGAATTCGTAGTGTCTCCCCAGTCCATCTCCCTGGCCTCAAAAGAAGATTTCAGTGCGTATCTGCTTTTGCCAAGGTCACCACTGAAATCAAAACGCCTGAGGCTGATAGCCCACCCATGAACAATCTCGATGAAAGGGTGCTGCAGGCGGTCGCGTTTGGCGTAGCATGCCAGCTGATCATGGGGTATTTCAAATTCCAGGAAGATGGAACCGGGAGTGGCCTCATACTTCACAATCCCTGTTCCACCCTCTTCCCTTTTCAGTACCAGTTCCTCATCCACGTAAAGCCGCTCCGAGTGAATGGTATTCAGGTCATACTCCAGGTTATACTTCATGAAGCTTTCACTATTCTTAAATAGCAGCTCATAACTGACCGGTCCAGAAGTTGAAGTTCCTCTGCCTACCAGCATGCTAACCAGGTCTGACAGGGCATTCAGGGTACGGGTCTTCCCGCTGGAATTCCTTCCCACCACAAGGTTGATCTCGCCCAGGCTTACATTGTCAATGAGCCACTCGATGTTCTGGCCGGCATTTTCACGGAAGGTGAAGCTTTGAAGGTACATGGGAAAGGTTATTGGTTATTGGTAAATGGTTAATGCGATTAAAAGGTCCAATATTACAATAAAGATAAAAAACTTTGGAGTTAGGCTCATTTAATGTCATCGAACTGGCAGATCAGATATGCTCCTCAATCTGCGAAGCAGTGATTCTCTGGAAATACATTGTGATCCATATGAGATTATAAAGCATAACTAAAGCCCAGCATGACCCTGAACTTTTATGAGTGCTACTGAAAGCAATCGTTAAAATGAGTGATATTTTGATAGATATAATATTTTAAAATGTAAAACACTCAATAGTAGCCGACTAACATGAAATCACTCCTCTGAATAATTAAATATAATTTGCAATTTATTCTCAAAAAACTCCCCTAATTCTTTGATGTCACGGTCTTCCTTCTTATAAATCCAGTAAAAAACCATCACGATACTACGATTCGTTTTCTGGCACATTGCAAGTAGCTTAAGGATCTCAAATATTACTTTTATTGAGTCAGTATCGCAAAAATCTATATTCAACAATACCTCTGTACGCGGTGCCGGGTCCTTTGTATAGTCCTTTACCCACTGCAAAACCGGTTTATAAATCTTCTTCGGTTCTCGTGGAATTGAATGTCCCTTAATGCTGACAAATCCCTCTCTCAACTGAATTTCAGGCAATCTCTCAGTCATTTTCAGAAAAAATTCTTCCATGCTTTATAGGTCTACAACTATATAATATACGTATAAAAAACGACTTGATGGAAAACTATATACCTGCTTAAAATAACTTGGAAATGCATGAAAATTTCATCCAACAAAACATACTGTTGACAGAACTATTAATAAGGTTTGCCAAATAATCAAATCTTATTAGAACCTTAGTTGTGTTTGTATTTACGATTGTTATAAATTGAAATCTTATTAGTCTTAGAAATTCTGAAACTTACAAGTTTTCAAAATGGGCAAGCTAATTAATCTGGTTAGGACCAGATACCGAAAAGTCAAAAGACACAGGTATCGTATCATCTTTATAGGAGAATCTGTTATGGCAATGGTTGTAATCTATATATCCGTTGCCTTGACTCTTTACTACGGTGGTCCGGACCTTGTACTAATACCCAGCATTGGGCTATTTTCCATTCTGATGTTTCTTACTTGGATAACTTTGTTTCGCGCATCATCCCAATCTATAATTCCCCGAACCATACGGTACCGTACTCTCATAATCCGTTCATTCCAGAACACATTCATAGCACTGTTAATTTGCCTTGTTTTCTGGGTCCTTATAGGATTTAATTCGATTCCTATTCTAATTATACCACTGTATATTGGACTAATGTTTTTCTATACAATTATTGAAAGGATAGCTGCATACAAGCTCTTTAAATTCTATCGCGCCAAGGGGTATAACACCAAACATGTTATTGTCATTGCAGATGCTTTTTCAGATAATTTTATAGAGGAATTACTTAGGAAAAAGGAATGGGGATTCAATGTTAAATATGTACTTACCAATTCGAATCTGATTCGCACAAAATTTTCAGGGAGTTTAACAGTCTTCCGGGAAGACGTCGATCTTAAACACCTTTTAGACTATGAAATTGTAGATGAAGTAATCTTTTGTAAGAATAGGATTAATAATGAATACCTGAAAAAGCTTATCCGCACTTGTGAGGAGGTTGGTGTTATATTCCGCCTTCAGTCAAACCTGTCGCCTCTGGAACCCGCAAGACTTCAGATACAAACCGTTCGTATGAAGCCTTATATGCAGATTATTGGTCCCCATGCAGGGCGGATTGAACCAATTCTGAAGAATATCAGTGATATTTTTTTCTCTTTCATTGCAATAATCCTCCTCTCCCCCATTTTCATCCTGATTGCATTAATTATAAGAATTGATTCAAGAGGGCCTGTTTTCTTTATCCAGGAACGTATCGGCTTAAGAGGCAGAAAATTCAACCTGCTCAAATTCAGGACTATGGTAAAGAATGCCGCATCAGTTCAAGACATTATGGAAAAACACAATGAAGCCGATGGGCCAACCTTTAAAATCAAAAATGATCCGAGAATTACTAAGGTTGGAAGAATACTCCGTAAAACAGGGCTGGATGAACTACCTCAACTATTTAATGTTGTCATAGGTGAAATGTCACTTATTGGCCCCCGTCCTCCATTAGAAAAAGAAGTTATCCACTACGAACGCTGGCAGCTGCGCCGCCTCTCTGTTAAGCCTGGTATTTCATGCACATGGCAGGTCCTCGACAACCGCAACGAAGTCTCCTTCAACAAATGGGTGAAACTCGACCTCCAGTATATCGATAACTGGACGATTCTGACCGATTTGAAACTTATCTTCCTCACAATTAACTCCATGATTAAGGCAAATGGGAGATAATCCTTTAACATGTAATACGATTCTCACTAAGATTTCTTTTGCGGATTTTCAAATATCATAATAAGTGCTCTCTAGCTTCAATAATTTTAATTTCAATTTTATTGATTTTGCCTTCCTGCAGGAATATCAGAGAATATGAACTTTTCGGGAGGAGATCTCATAAAAAGGCATTATTATGGGCCCAACAGGATAGTATTCGTGTTGCAGATTCATTAAAAAACACCTTAATTGTCAGGGATCTTGCTGAGGAAGTATTTCAAGATTCTATTGTTTTTTCTGAGGAAGAATTGCTCTCTGAGGAGGGTGTCAGGAACCAATATTATATCATTGTTGGCACTTTTGCTAAGCCTGACAATGCCATGAATTTAGCCGTGCAGTTTCAGAACCAGGGATATGAGGCCAGTATTATCAGGAGGACCAATAGT
>CAYMFU010000294.1:0-9539 GCA_964389805.1 uncultured Roseivirgaceae bacterium
TATCGATATAATCATACATCGGTTCTATCTGAGAAACCTGCATAACTTCTGTAATGATCTTAATACCAGCCTCCCTGGCCAGTTTATGCCATATTTTCAGACCATCAAGACCAAGACCGCGGAAGGAATAAGGAGAACTGCGTGGTTTATATACCCCACCACGCATGATCCTTACATTGTTCTTTTTCAGGTGTTCAAGTGTCGATTGTATATTTTCTTCGCCTTCTATAGAACATGGACCAGCCATGATCGAGAAGTTATTCTCCCCTATAAATATTCCGTCACCAAGATCGATCATCGTTGGATTTACCTTCCATTTTCTGGATACCAGCTTATAATTGTCCGATACAATATGTATATCTGAAATACCGGGCATAAAACCCAACTCGCGTATGTCGAAATTGGATTTCCCAATACCTATCAAATAGCTCCCTACCTGGGTAGTTACCTCGTTGGCACTATACTGTATAGAATGTAACTTATTTATGATCTTATCCTTCTGATCCTCTGTAATACTATTTTTTAATTGTATGATCATTTTCCCTAATTTAAATTCCCTTTACACTTCGAACATAAGCAACAATATCTTCCTCAAGATTGTCACTGTTCTTTAACACATTGATGAAAGCGCTTCCTATGATAGCCCCATCTGCATACCTTGTTGCCTGGGTAAAGCTCTGATAATCAGAAATGCCAAATCCGATCAATAATGGTGATTTCAATTCCATGTTGCGAACCCGATCAAAATAATGGATCTGGTCCTGAGTCAAGCCTTTTTTGGCACCTGTTGTAGATGCGGATGATACCATGTAGATAAAAGAATTGCTAATTTTATCAATTTCCCGGATCCTAAGTTCACTTGTCTGTGGAGTAATCAAGAATATATTAGCCAATTGATACTTTTCGAAAATTGATTTATATTCATTCTGATACTCATTTACGGGCAGATCCGGAATTATCATTCCACTGACACCAGCTATCTGACAATCCGCACAGAATTTCTCTATCCCATATTGATATATGGGATTGAGGTATCCCATCAGGATGACCGGTATCCGGATCTTATCCCTGATTTCACTTACCTGTTCCAGAATCTTTTTCAAAGTGATCCCATTCTCCAGGGCTATTTTGTTGCTTTCCTGTATTGTAGGACCATCAGCTACGGGATCTGAGAACGGGATCCCTACCTCTATCAGATCTGCTCCACCTTTTTGCAGGGCAATCATTATCTGTTGAGTATCATCCAGTTCAGGATATCCTGCTGAGAAATATATGGAGAGTACTTTTTTAGATTTATCCTCAAATGCGTTTAATAATTTATTCATTTTAAATCATATTAATTCTATCCCTTTAATAGTCCTAACAAGGCTCCTATCCCTGAAAGAATATATCGGCTTATTCATTTCAAAAATCATTAATATCCACCCCAATGAATTATCGTCTCCAGGTCTTTATCGCCTCTTCCGGATAGATTGACCACGACCACTTCATCAAGGCTGAATTTCAATTTGTCCAGAATGGCCAGGGCATGGGCTGATTCAATAGCGGGAATAATACCTTCCAGCCTGCTCAGTGTAATACAGGCCTGCATGGCCTCATCATCTGTTACGTTATAAAATGATGCCCGGCCCGACTCATGTAAATGCGCATGTAATGGGCCAATACCGGGATAATCAAGTCCTGCTGAAATAGAATAAGGTTCTATCACCTGACCATCATCTGTTTGCATAAGCAAAGTTTTGCTACCATGCAGAATACCGGGCTTTCCCAAAGCGGTAGTAGCAGCCGAATATCCGCTGTCAACACCTTTCCCGGATGCTTCCACGGTGATCAGTTTAACCCTTTTATCTTCAAAATAGTGGTAGAAAGCTCCTGCTGCATTGCTTCCACCGCCCAGACAGGCAATAATGGAATCTGGATAATCCCTTCCCTCAGATTCTCTGAGCTGCCATTGCATTTCTTCGCTGATCACAGATTGAAATCGTGCCACCATGTCCGGATAAGGATGCGGACCAACGACAGACCCAATAATGTAATGTGTATCAACCGGATTATTTATCCAATGTCTCATGGCCTCATTCGTGGCATCCTTTAAGGTTTTATTGCCACATTCTGCTGCCCTTACTTCCGCACCCAGGATCTTCATTCGTTCTACATTAGGACGCTGCCGCTCTATATCGAGAGAGCCCATATATACGATACATTCCATACCCATGAGAGCACATACAGTTGCAGATGCAACTCCATGCTGTCCGGCACCTGTTTCAGCAATGATCCTGGTCTTTCCCAGCCTTTGAGCCAGCAGGATCTGACCTACTGTATTGTTGATCTTATGTGCCCCGGTATGACTGAGGTCTTCCCGTTTCAGATATATCTTGCACCCTACCTTCTCTGACAATCTTTCGGCCAGATACAGGGGAGTTGGCCTTCCAACATAATCCTTCAATAATTTGTAAAAGGCATCCTGAAAGGATTTGTCCGATAGGATCTCCATATAATTCTGACGAAGTTCCTCCACATTCGGATATAACATTTCAGGGATATATGATCCTCCAAAATGTCCGTAAAATCCGTTTGGGGCCACATTGTAATCTGTTTTCTGATCAATCATATATTTATACTGTCAAATTTTTCTCTAAACGTTTTAACCTTTCCAGGATCTTTCATACCCGGCGAAACCTCTAACATACTATTGGCATCCAGGGCAAATAAAGAAGAATTCTTTATCTGAGGAATGAGATCTATATTTTCAATTCCAATTCCACCACCAAGAAAAAAAGGTATCCTGAAAGGATATTTTTCTATTATTTCCCAATCAAATGGGATGCTATTCCCCCCGTAGTATTTACCCTTGGTGTCAAAAAGGAAATAATCCACATGTTCAACATAGGGCTCCATTATTTTAAATTCAAAATGCTCACCTACTGAAAATACCTTGATGACTTTCAGACCTGACCTTCTGAATTCAATACAATCCGTCACCGTTTCATTACCATGAAGTTGTACCATATCAAGAGACATTTTTGAAGCTATCTGTCTTACTACCTCCGGATCCTCGTTTACAAAAACCCCTACCTTCTGAATAGACGAAGAGATATTCAATACACTTAATTCTTCAATATCTCCGCCTGCATATCTGGGTGATCCGGGATAAAAAATGAATCCCAAATAATCAGGATTGTACTTGATCACCTGCCTGATATTATCAGGTTCTTTCATTCCACATATTTTTAACTTCAAGTTCATTGATGCCAAAAAAGTTATAATCCAAATATTAAAATCAACTGTCTGCGATGTTTTCCTTCAATTTTGCAATAAATTCAGCGCAGCCTTTTTCCGGTCTGCTCTGTTTCATAAAATGCTCTCCCATAAGGAATCCCTGATAACCATATTTTTTCAGATATATGATATCCTCAGGATCGTGGATCCCACTTTCTGAGATCTTAACATAACCAGTGGGGATTTTGTCCGATAGCGAAACTGAGGTATTCAAATCTGTTTTAAAAGTTTTGAGGTTCCGGTTATTCACGCCAATGATGTCTACAGAATCATGGATATTATCCTTCAACTCTTCCTCATTATGAACCTCCATAAGCACCTCCAATCCAAGAAAGTGAGCTTGCTTTGATAAATGTTGAATTTGATCCGGTTCAAGAGCGGCCGCTATTAATAGGATGGCATCAGCCCCAATTGATTTTGCCTCGATCACCTGGTACTCATCAACAATGAATTCCTTCCTGAGAATCGGACAAAAGTTAAATTTCCGCGCAAGCTTTAAGTCCTCATTCGATCCACCGAAATATTTTTCATCAGTCAATATGGATAAAGCGGAAGCTCCTGCCTGCATGTAACCGATAGAGGTTCTTTCGATGGAAACATGCGGGTTAATTAAGCCTTTTGAGGGGGACCTTCTCTTTATTTCTGCAATGATGCCATATTTATCCTCCCTAAGAAGATATTTCTTCAATGAAACTATTGGAGCTTCAAAATGAATACTTTTCTCCAGCAACTTAATGGGGTAAAGTTGCTTTCTTTGCTCAATTTCTTCCTTTTTATAGGTAATTATTTCATCCAGTATATTCATGTTCTTTCTTCTATATCTAATTTTAAACAGATTCTAAATCCTGTTCACCTCAATAAATTCCTTAAATCTCCTCAATGCTTCTCCTGATTTCAGGGCTTCTGTGGCTTTATCAACAGCTTCCTCTACCGTTGAAACAAATCCTGATCCGTACATCGACATCCCTGCGTTAGCTATAACTACTTCACTTTGGGCTTTAGTTCCTTTCCCTTCCAGAATACCATAGAATATTTTAGCAGCCTCTTCAACATCTTTTCCACCATATAATTCCGCAGGATCAACTTCAGATAATCCCAGATCGCCGGGATTGAAGATGAACTCATTATTCCTTGTAATCATTTTAAAACCGCCAGTCAAGGATATTTCATCATAACCATCCAATGCATGAATTATGGCAAACTGGCTGTTGGACCGCTGATACAGATAGGCATATAACCTGGCGAGCTCGAGGCTGAAAACTCCCACCAGTTGCTTCTTTACAAAGGCTGGATTTACCATAGGGCCAAGCATATTGAAAAAGGTTTTTATGCCTAATTCCTGCCGTATTGGAGCAACATTCTTCATTGCCGGATGAAAAAGAGGGGCATGAAGATAACATATTCCCGATGATTCAATACTTTTTTCAAGTTGTCCGGGGTCATTGGTAAACTTTGCCCCGAAATATGCCAGTATATTAGAAGATCCACAAACAGAGGACACGCTATTGTTGCCATGTTTTGCCACTGGCTGACCGGCTGCGGCCACCAGAAAAGAAGACAGGGTAGATATGTTGAAGGTATCTTTTCCATCCCCGCCTGTACCGCAAAGATCAATAGGATCATAGGCAGAAAGGTCAATCGGAATGCACAGTTCCAGCATAGCTTCCCTGAATCCTTCAAGTTCGTCCACCGTAATGCTCCTCATCAAATACACGGTAAGAAAGGAAGCCACCTGACTGTTGTTATACGCACCTTGTGCCAGGTTTTTCAAAATCTCCTTGGCATTATCCTTATTCAGGGATTTATATTCGAACAAGTTATTTAGAACTTCTTTCATTAATTAATATTTAATCTTCTATTAATTATTCTACATATTCAGCCATTCCATCCTTTTCTTCGTTCCCGGCATATCGAGTAAAGGTGAAACTGGACAAACCAATATGCTGGCTACGAATTAATTCATCGGTCAAATCCTTTTAATTTTTCAGCCAATTTTCAACCATTAACTTCCCATGTTCTGTCAGATATGCTTCCGGATGAAACTGCAACCCTCTGACATCATAATTCTTATGCTTCAGGGCCATAACAACGCCATCATCATCTACCGCCGTAATTTCCAAGTCACCTTTGACGGTTTTTGGAACTACGGCCCAGCTATGGTAACGGCATACTTTTATGGTTTCAGGCACCCTATTGAACATATAATCCCCGGAGGCTAAAATCCTTGCCTCCGTAGTGACTCCATGCAGGACAATAGGCATATTATACAATTCCGCATCAAAGACCTCAGCTATACCCTGATGTCCCAGGCATACGCCCATAATACTTTTACTTGATGCATATTCTGCAATCAACCCTTCCATTATCCCAGCATCTTTCGGGACCCCGGGCCCCGGGGACAGGAGGATCTTATCGTATGCCCCGATATCCTCTAGCTCGATCTTATCGTTCCTCACAATATCCATATGTCCCCCATATCCCAATTCCCTGATGATATGGACCAGGTTATAGGTAAAGGAATCATAATTATCAAATACCAGTATCTTCATGCCCAAATTAGTTTATAAACTCACCAGCATCCTTCAGGGCTTTCCTCAAAGCGGCCAGTTTGTTATTTACCTCCTGCAATTCGCTTTCTGGACTAGATTTCGCAACGACACCCGCCCCTGCCTGATAGTAGAGCGTATTGTTTTTACTGAAGAATGACCGGATCACAATGGCATGGTTGAAATCCCCATTAAAGCCAAGATATCCAATAGCTCCACCGTAATACCCCCGTTGTGTCGGTTCGTATTTATTTATCAACTGCATGGCCATATGCTTTGGTGCACCTGATAAAGTACCGGCTGGAAAGGTGTCGGCTACGATCCTAATAGTTGAGGTGTCTTCCTTCAGATTTCCTGAAACTTTAGATACCAGATGGATTACATGTGAATAGAACTGGATCTCCTTGAATTTCTCCACCTCCACGTCCGAACCATTCCTGGACAAATCGTTACGGGCCAGGTCCACCAGCATTACATGCTCCGAATCCTCCTTGGGATCGTCCGATAACTTCCGGGCAAGTTCAGAATCATAATTGTCATTTCCGCTCCTCTTAAAAGTCCCTGCAATAGGAAAGATGCTTGCCCTGTTATTTTTTATAACAATCTGTGCCTCCGGTGAGGATCCAAATATCTTGAAGTTGCTATAGTCAAAATAGAAAAGGTATGGTGAAGGATTGATCGCCCTTAAAGCCCGGTAAACAATAAATTCATCGCCTTTGAAACTTGACTGAAACCTCCTTGAGAGTACAATTTGAAAGACATCACCTAAAAGACAGTGTTCCCTCCCCTTTTCAATGATCTTTAAAAACTCTGCATCCGTGAAATTAGAAGTCTCCTTTGGATCAACATGGAAATCATAGGCAGGAAAATTCTTGTTACCAATAAGAGATATGAGATCCTCTACATTTGAATCAGATCTATCCTCATTGAGTTGATGGTCAAATAGGAACAACTCACTTTTAAAATGATTGACCACCAGAACATTCCTGAATACCGTATAATGGATTTCAGGGATATCATAATCCGGTTTATCGCGATCATGCAATTCGATATCTTCGAAGTGTTCAACCGCATCGTATGAAATATAACCGAATAATCCGTTGGTTATAAAATTAAAGGACTGCTCCTCTACTTTAAAGCCAGAGATAAATTCACTCAGCAGACCGATCACATCAGACCGATCTTTAAGCTGAACTTCTTCGCGGTTACCATCCGGATAAATCATGGCTACTTTATTTCTCTTCAGGGAAAAGGAGGCTATTGGATTACAACAGATATATGAATAGCTGTTATCTGCAGCATGATAATCTGAACTTTCCAGCAAAATAGTATTTGCAAACTTGTCGCGAAGTTTAAGATAAATACTCACAGGTGTCACCACATCTGCGATCAATCGTTTCGATGAAGTTCTAAATGAATAGGTTTTCAAAGCAATATCATTTTATATACACAAAAAAAAAGCTCACTGTAATCAGCAAGCTCCATATATTTTTAATATACCCGTACTTCTTTTTACAGCTGAAATATAAATTTCTCAAGCCACCACCAGTACAAAGTATTTCTGTTTTCTTTCATATTGATGACAAATGTAAAAAGTAAATTTAATTTTGAAAACATAAAGACTGGAAATTTACAATATTTTTACTTTCAGCCTGAAATATTGCAATAATTACATCTAAATCCTGGCCTGAGTTTAAACAAATGCAGAAATTCCGGTTATTTCCTTTCCTAAAATGAGCAAATGAATATCGTGAGTGCCTTCATAAGTTATTACCGATTCAAGGTTCATCATATGCCTCATGATCGGGTATTCACCGGTTATGCCCATCCCTCCAAAGATCTGCCTGGCCTCACGCGCTATTTTCAGAGCCACATCTACATTATTTCGTTTTGCCAGGGAAATCTGTGCCGAACTGGCCTTGCCCTCACTCATTAATTCACCAAGCCGCCAGTTCAGCAACTGGGCTTTGGTGATCTCCGTGAGCATCTCAGCCAGTTTTTTCTGCGTAAGCTGAAATGAGGCAATCGGCTTATCGAACTGTATTCTTTCATTGGCATATTTTCTGGCTGATTCATAGCAATCCATGGCAGCGCCTATTACTCCCCAGGCAATTCCATACCGGGCCGAATCAAGACAGCCAAGAGGAGCGCTCAAGCCATCCCTTTCAGGAAGGATCTGCTCTTTTGGCACCTTAACATTATCAAAAACCAATTCACCGGTACAACTGGCACGTAAAGACCACTTCCCATGCGTTTCAGGAGTTGATAAGCCTACCATTTCCCGTTCAAGTATCATTCCTTTGATCCTTTCCGTATCATCTTTTGCCCATACGATGGCTATATCCGCTTCAGGTGCATTGGATATCCACATTTTAGATCCATTTAATACATAATGGTCTCCCTTGTCAATGATCCTGCTTTTCATTCCCGCTGGATTTGACCCAAAATCAGGTTCTGTCAAGCCAAAACATCCAAGTAACTCTCCGGAAGCCAGTTTAGGCAAATACTTTTCCTTTTGAGCTTCAGACCCATATTTGTAGATCGGATACATAACCAGGGAACCTTGAACGGAGGCCGTAGACCGCATTCCGGAATCACCCCTTTCAATTTCCTGCATGATCAATCCATAAGAAATATAATCCATATCGCCACCACCATATTTTGCAGGTATAAAGGGCCCAAAAGCACCTATATCGCCAAACTTTTTAACTATTGTCGTTGGGAATATCGAGTTCTGTGCCCATTCTTCAATAAAAGGTGTGATTTCCTGTTTTACAAAGTCACGCATAGCACTTCGGACCAGAATATGTTCCTCTGTTAGAAGTCCGTCAATATCGTAAAAATCAGGAGATTCAAAATCATCATAAAAAGATGTTTTGGTGCCGGAAGGATGCTCAGACATGGGATTATGTTGTTTTAGTGAATTATATATACCAAATTTACAATTATAATGTTATAAGTAAATAACAGGTAAATTTTTTTCAGGTGTATGTATAAAACAGGCTGCCTCCAGGACGTTAAAAGGATGTTGGTAAAAGGTAGCCTATGAGGTCTATGTCAAGAATCCTTTCTTTAAGCCTTATTATTTTTATAGCATGTGGAAACCTTCTGTATGCACAGCGGGTCACAGTTAACACCTATTTTGAAGAAGGTGACACAAGAATAAAAGAAACTTTTATGGTCCTTGAAAGCAACAGGAATATGCTGGATGGGAAGTATATGTCATTTTACCAGAATGGGAACACCAAATCTGAAGGTTTTTACCAGAATAACGATCCTACCGGATACTGGAATTATTATTATGAAGGCGGGAAACTGAAAATGCGGGGTCAGTTAAAGGGCAATTCGAATTATGGCTTATGGAAATATTATTATGAAAATGGTCAGATAAGCATGGAAGGGAATATTTACAATGGAAAGAGAGAAGGTGAATGGAGGTTTTATTTCGAAAGTGGAGCAAAGAAAAGCAGAGGGGATTTCAAGAAAGGAGAAAAAGCAGGGATATGGAACCATTTTTATGAAGACGGCACCTTGAAAGCCCAGGCTTATCATGAAGATGAAGTCGGTTTTTATAAGGAATTCTACAACAACGGCAAGGTGAGAGTCCAGGGCTATAATATTAATGGCAAAAGCGATTCTACATGGGTTTATTTCTATGAGGACGGAGGGAAACAGGCAGAGGGTAAATTTAATGAAGGTTTGCGATCAGGGTTA
>CAYMFU010000295.1:0-10780 GCA_964389805.1 uncultured Roseivirgaceae bacterium
CTGAATCTTTTGAGAGCCTGCTCAGCCAGAACTCTTGCTTTATCACGTGTATTGTCCTCAGCAGATTCTTCAAAATACAATTCGAACAAGGAAATATCTATTTCCAAAAGCAAGATCGCTGTTGATTCATTTCCGAAATCACGATCTATGAATTCTCCAGCTGTAGTAGCGCCAAATACTATGATGCCCAATTCATCAAGGATTTTACTTATAGACTCATTGTCCTGAAGCACCGAAGAAAAAACAATGGCCAATTTTGGCCTGAACCCATCTGCCCGACATTCCCCAACAGCTTTTTGGATGTCTTGCAAGGATTTCCCTTTGATAGATTTTGCTTTCATTTATGATCTTATTGTTATATCAAGAATTAGAGATCCAGCATTTTTCCAATAACCTCTTCCGGAGTCATTGCTGAACCGGAAATATTTACCTGGTCAAAATAATTATACCAGCCGGCGCCCTCTACTATTGCTTCAAATTCCACTAATAGTTCATGGCTTGGAAGTTTTGTCACGGCAAAAAAGTCATACTCCGATGCGAAAGGGGTCTCGTCTTCGTTGATGCCCCAGGCTTCTATTATAACACCTCTTTTTATAAGATCTTCCATTACCGGACCTATTTGAGCCACATAGGCCTGTCGTTCTGATAAGGGCAATTGCTTCCATGCATCTTTTGCTTTCCATAATTCGATGAAGATTTTCATGATTTAATTTTTTTAGTTAATAATTGTAATTTATTTTTCTATTGGTAACTGTATTATAAATTCAGTCCCTTCATTTTCTTTTGTTTCTACCTTCAATTCCCCACCATGTGCCTTTACTATATCATAACTTAATGATAATCCTAATCCAGTGCCCTGCCCTGTTGGTTTGGTTGTGAAAAAGGGCTGGAAGATCTTATCCAGGATATTTTTTGGAATGCCATTGCCATTATCCTTTATTCTAATTTCAACCAATGATATTTCAGATTCTGCTTGTCTCGCTCGAGTTGAGATAATAACCTGTGGTTTAAAATTATTTATACCTTCTTTAGCTTTATTTGACACAGCGTAAAACGCATTATTGATTAAGTTCAGTAAAACGCGACCAATGTCCTGAGGAATGACTTTAATCTCAGGTAATTTATCATCTTTTTTAAGACTAAAATCAGCATTAAAAGATTTATCCTTAGCTCTTAACCCATGGTATGCAAGTCGCAAATATTCATCTGCCAGCGCATTGATATCAATCAATTGTTTTTCCTTTGAAGAAGATCTGGAATGTTCCAGCATTCCCTTTACGATGCTGCTGGCACGGAGTCCATGATGGTTAATCTTCTCCAGGTTTTGAATGACATCATCCAGTATTTCCTTTTCAAGCGATTCATCTCTCTCATCTCTTTTTCGATTCCTTTCGTCTTTTAATTCTTCAATAAGATCAATGCTCACATCAGAGAAATTATTTACAAAGTTCAACGGGTTCTGGATCTCATGAGCTATCCCGGCGGTAAGTTCTCCCAGTGAGGCCATTTTTTCTGCATGGATAAGTTGGGATTGAGTTGCCTTCAATTCATTTAAGGTTTCCTCTATCTGGTTTTTTGCTATTTCGAGTTCCCTGAAGTCCTCATATCGGGCATAGGCAATGGAAAATGCTTCTGCCAGCGATTTAACCAGATCAAGTTCATCTTCAGTTAAGGGTTCAGTGTTTCCTACATATAACATCCCTTGTTTGAAAGGTATAAAATGAAGGTCGAGTTTATCAGGAGGGGCTGCTGCACCCTGATAAGAACTGGTATCCTTTAACTGGCCCGATTCTTTAAGACGCTGCATGAACTCGACAAATTGTTTTTTTGTCCAGTGATCCTTATAAACCTTTCCCTTTTCCCAGTAATCGACTAATAACTCACTAATCAGTTCCGAAATGAATGGCAAATTAAAGATCCCGAGTGTTTTACCGTCAGGAGTAGAAAGATATGATTGAATCGTTTCATTTTCCACATCCATAATAAATACCCCACATCGTATGAAAGGTACATCCAATGCTTTTAATTCCTTCCAGATTAGGGGTGTGATCCTGTTCAGATCTTCCTTGGAACGCATACTCGCAATTACACCTCGCACTCTATCCAGAGCTGCTTGTCTTACTGCCTCAAGAGCCCTTGATTCTGCCTTCTGGAGGTCCTCATATCTGGTATAGGTTAAATTATAGACATCTGTAAAACGACGTATTATATTCAGGTTTTCGTCACTTATTGGGGAGTTGGAAATTACATATAAACCACCATGTGAAAACATGGCATTATAGTAATACTGTTTATTCAACTTCTTTATTGACTGAAGAATTTCCCTGGGAAGTTTGTATCCATGTTTCCCCAATTGCTTGTAATAATCAAGTAATTCATCCCCCTCGAGAACATACAATGAAAGTTCCTGTGATTTCCATGCCCGAACGGATTCCTTCCATGCAGGATGAGCGTTCAAATCAATCTGACCGGTAAGGATCATATTTTCGCCTTTTTCGGTTTTAGTAGTAGAATAAATCTTAGCAAAAAGTGTCTTAGGATTTATAATACCAATTCCACATCTAATAACTGAAAGATTGAGTTGTTCCAGTTCTTCAAAAAGTACGGAAGTACTCTTTGTTATGTCGTCACTTTGCTGCATAGCCATTGCCTGTGCGCGAACACGTTCAAGAGCTGCTTCGATCTGGGCTTCCCTGGCTTGTGTTTCAGCTTTTTTAAGATCGAGGAAACGAGTGTAGGTTTGATCAAATACCTGTGCAAACCGGCTTACAATACTGCTTTCTTCATTACTAAAAGGGACCGGGTCATACCTGATTATAATTAAGGCTATATATTTTTTGAAGTTTGCACATGCTGCATAACCCTTCCGCGCCAAAATATATTTCTTCCTTTGCTCAGGAATATGCTTCAGATCTGAATGTTTAAACAAATGTTTGAAATAACTATTTTTCGTTTTTTTATCGAATACATTGGAGAAAGAAAAATTTTTATTTGCAGGATCAAGAATTTTATTATTTATGGGATGATCAAATATCGGGATATGCATCCGGTTTACATATTCCTGGTCGGGTGTTGCAATCCATACATTAAGATCAGGTGTATCCTCCTGAATTATATTGATCATAGATGCATCCATAGAGATTCCCAATTGTAGGAACTGATTAAGGACCAGGTTAATGACTTTCTGTAACTCATCGCTGTGATGCATGCCCATCGACCTCGCCCGTACCTTTTCCAGTGCGGTCTCTATCTGAGCTTCTCGTGCCTGGGCTTCTGCCTGCACCAGGTCATCAAATCTTGTATAAGTCAGATCAACTACTTTGGCAAACCGCATTAAAACATCTGCCTGGTCTTCCGGTAACTCTATTGATCCGGCCGCTTCAAGCAAGCCATGTTTCATAAATGCTCTTGAAAAGACAATCTTTTCCGGTGTAAGTAAAGCTTTTTGATAAGCTTTCGGCGCATTTTTATAATCTGTTTCTGTAACAAGCCATTGTTGGTATTTCTTTAATTTTTGACCCGATAAAATGACTGTCTTGTAATCAATCCCGTTTTTGTACTCTTCGAAGATCGCTTTTACCACCGGATGTCCATTTATACCTACTTTAACTTCTGTAAGCAATTGAACATTTCCCAATTCCGAT
Source organism: uncultured Roseivirgaceae bacterium (assembly GCA_964389805.1). GTDB lineage: Bacteria > Bacteroidota > Bacteroidia > Cytophagales > Cyclobacteriaceae > JAGTVG01. The sequence goes on from CAYMFU010000295.1 coordinate 3,645, forward strand.
CCCCACAGTGTATAATGATCCTCTGATTTGTCAGCAATGATGATATTACAGTCATAAAAATCCAATCCCAACCTGGTCAGTTCCTGGAATATAACCGAAATAACCTGTCGCAGTTCGGTGCTGTTACGCAAGGCCATGGCATGACTCCTCACCCGTTCAAGTGCAGCTTCGATCTGGGCTTCCCTTACTTGTTCTTCGGCTTTTTTAAGATCAAGGAAACGAGTGTAAGTTTGATCAAATACACTAGCGAAACGAACCAGTAGATTTATGAACTCTGATTCCATAAAAGTGCTTGAAGTATATAGTAAAAATCCATGCGAAAAAAAGGCAGCATGATGAATTCGTCGACCATGGATTTTTTTCTCATCGATATGTAATTTCATTTCCTCTTTGACAAATTGGATCCACTTATTCAAGTTTTGACCAGTTAGTTTAATTACTGTGGATTTCTCATTGTTCTTCCATGCTTTATAGATTTTATGAATCGTGGTTGGTTCCTTTAGAGAAGCGTCATAGCTATCTGATAGTAATGATCCTGACTGGTCAGTTACCCTGAATTCAAAACATTCTTTTAATGGATTGAATATCGCAATACTGATTCTATCAGGAACCTGACCTAATTGATAAAACTGATCAAACAAGACCATTGCGGTTTCAGATAGCTGTTCACTTTTATGCATGGCCATGGTACTTGCCCTGACTCTCTCGAGTCCAGCTTCAATTTGGGCTTCACGGGCTTGTTCTTCGGCTTTTTGGAGATCCAGGAAGCGGGTATACGTCTGCTCGAATACCTTTCCGATTCGCTGCAGGATTTGATTTTCCTCTTCTGAAAATGGAATTTGATTATATTTACTGATAACAATTGCCGCATGGTTCGATATAGTTGCTGAAACAGATGCTCCCGGACTCTCATAAATGGTACTTAAGCGTTTTTTAGGAACCTTTATGTTTTTTGCATGTTTAAAAAAATGGCCAAAAAAAATATTTTTCTCTTCTTGATTTATGACATGGGTATAAAATGATTCCTCATTCTGCCGGGCCTCCTTTTGTCTGGTAAAATCAGGGTGATTTATATATGGGATTTTCACTTTTTGTGGGTAATCGGCTCCCCCTGATGCAATCCACATATTCCAGTCAAAGCTGTTTTTTTCAAAAATATTAATGTGTGCGGAGTCCAAATTAATATCCAGTACCTCAAATTGATCGAATACCGTATTAATGACTTCCCTTAGTTCTTCGGTTTTATGCATTGCCATGGATCGGGAACGTACTCTTTCCAAGGCTGCTTCAATCTGAGCTTCTCTGACTTGGGCTTCTGCTTTTTGAAGATCCAGAAACCGGGTGTAGGTTTGTTGGAATACTTTTCCGAAGCGCATGAGAATGTTGTTCTCATCATCTGAATATGGAGTTCCTGAAAAATTCTCGATATAAAGGCCGATATTATCTTGTATAACTGTAGATATGGCCAACCCGGGACAGTTAAGATAGAAGTTCCGGGCTTTTTTTGTCAGCCCGGGAATATACTTCAGAAGCTCTTGATAAAATCTGTTTTTTTCTTCAAAGTTAAATTGAGTTGTAAAGAAATCCTTACCCTTATCCTTTGCCTCGACGTATTGTCTATCCCATAAAGAATCAAGATAAGGAATGGTTACCCGGGATGGAATATCTTGTGTCTCAGCTATCCAGAAATTCCAGTTCTGCTTTGCTTTATAATCAACCACGATGCCTGCATGTTCAGCATTAATATCCAAGAGTGCTAATTGGTCAAAAATAATCCTTATTACCTCTTTCAACTCCTCACTCTTTTGCATTCCAATTGATTTAGACCTTACTCGCTCCAATGCCGCTTCGATCTGTGCTTCTCGGACCTGGGCTTCTGCTTTTTGGAGGTCAAGGAAACGGGTATAAGTTTGTTCGAAAACTTTGGCGAAGCGTTTAAAAATATCATGTGCTTCTGGCACTGGTTTAAAAGTGATAAATAGGATATAGCCATATTTGAAATAGGCTACATGGTCGATTTGTGAAGTTGGAAATGAAATCCCGACGTTTTTCATTTTAAGTAACTGGTCCCCAATACCCGGCAAGCTGCACAAATAGTCGTAATGAGCAGGACATTCTTTTTTGCCAATTTCGTTGATCAACAATGTTTCTCCTCTTTGTCCCGCTTTATAATAGCGCAGGAATATACCTTCTCTTGGTGTCCTGTATTCCTTATATGTGCCTTCAAGATTACTGCCCCATTCCAATGAACCTTTTTGATCCTCATCATAAATATTAAATGCACAAAACCAGGTATCTATTCCCAATGAATGAACCTGTTTTACCAATTCAAAAGATAGGTCAGCCAGCTCATCACTATTATGCATCGCCATCGACCTTGTCCTGACGCGTTCTAACGCCGCTTCGATCTGTGCTTCTCGGGCCTGGGTCTCGACTTTTTGGAGGTCAAGGAAACGGGTATAGGTTTGCTCAAAGGACTTGGCAAATCGTCCAATAAATTGAAGTGTTTCATTCTTACGAGGCTTAAACGAACTGTATCCAATGTACCCCTGTTTGAAAATCGCACAGGTTTGGTATAGGCAACCGGAAATATTCTTTTTAAAGGTTCGATACGTTGGGCCTTCCCTAAACACTGGATTTTTACCAAGTTCATTAACATATGCTACTAACGCGGGACCTTTGATTTCATGTAAGTAAATTGGGTCATTATCTTTCCAAGCTTTGAATACAGATCTTACATCTTTGAAATCCTTAAATTTTTGGAGAATGGGTGTGGGATTAAACTGGCCATCGGTGTCTGTATACCATGCCTTTATACCTTTAAAATCTTCATCAAATATGCTAAACCAACACCAACGAAGTTGAACACCAAGTTCCTTCAGCTTTTCAAAAAGAACATATGCAACCTCGGATAATTCCTCACTACTTTGCATAGCCATGGATCGTGCACGAACTCGTTCCAGAGCAGCTTCTATCTGGGCTTCTCTTGCTTGTTCTTCAGCTTTTTTAAGATCCTGAAATCGTCTGTAGGTTAAGGAAAATACAGAAGTGAATTTTTGTAATATTGATATGGAGTCCTTATCTAATGGTTCTTGAGTGAAGGCAAATAGGCCACCTTCCGGGAAGTTAAAAACATTTAGAGTATGTTTTTCGAGAAGTGATTTAGATTTTGGAATTAAGTAATGATCCCTTTTGCTTACATAATCATAGTATTTCTGCGCATCCTTACCAAATAAATTGTATGAGAAATAATCTTGTTGATTCTTCCAGGCTTCATACACACCAAATAATGCAGGATGCTTGGTCATATCAAACTGACCGATGATTTTTATAACTTCTTCTTTTTTATCGGTGGAAGCCGCCGTCCATGCCTCCATGCCCAAGTTATCATCCATAATTCCAATTCCACACCGCATTGTCCTGATCCCAAGTTGTTCCAATTCACTAAAGACAATTGTTGTAGCATCTGAAATGTCTTCACTACTATGCATTGCCATTGCTTTAGCCCGGATTCGTTCCAGAGAGGCTTCAATCTGGGATTCCCGGGCCTGGGCTTCCGCTTTCTTAAGGTCGAGAAAACGACGATAGGTCATGGCAAAGACCTTGGTAAATCTTAAAAAAACAGATTCCTGTTCAACATCCAATTTCTTTTCAGACAGTACATGCAGGTATCCAGCTGAGAAATTGCCACAGTAAAATATGATTAAATCAGGAAACTGATTGCCGATTTCAACTGCCTCTTTACTGCCAAAATGTTGTGAAACATAAGCCATATGTTTTTGTAATGCTTTTCCTGAAACCTTTTGATGAAATATTGGTTCCCTTTTCTTCCAGCTATTATATCGGTTCGTCAAAACAATATCACCCTTCAAAGGCAGGAAAAATTTTTCTGTTCGTTCTCCATTTGGAGCAGTAACCCACACTTCTTGAATCTGATTGGGCTCATCGACACCAACAAAACCTGTCATATATTGTGGAACTCCCAGATCGTAGAGTTCTTTATAAAGTTGATTAGCTACTTCCAGGAGTTCCTCACTGGAATGCATACCCATAGCACGTGCTCTAACACGTTCCAATGCGGCTTCTATTTGAGCTTCCCGCGCTTGCTCTTCCGCTTTTTGAAGATCGAGGAAGCGGGTATAAGTCTGATCGAATACTTTTGCAAAGCGAATAAGGAGTTCTGAATCTTCATAATTTTCAAGGGTTATTATTAAGAGGTATCCATGTTTGAAATACGCCGCATGATATTGCTGCCAGGTCGGCATGGTGATACCAGCTTCAATTAAATCATGGAAGACTTTTCCTGCTTTTGGCAGTGACATTAAGTATGAATAGTGATCCTTTAATATTTTCCCTCCTTCTTCCATTGAAAAATAATCACCTCCTTTTACCCAGTGATTATACATGTTTTTATGCGCAGCATCTTTTGTGTTGGGAATAAAAATTGGTGGCCAGATCTCTCCTTCAGGATTACTCATCCAGCATTCATCTTCCCTGTTTTGATCATCAATCAGTACAAATCCAGTTGACCAGAGATTTCCACCCAATTCTCGAAGCTGTTTAAATAGAACTGATGCTGCATCTGCTAATTCTTCGCTGCGCTTCATTGCCATGGTTTTTGCCCGAACACGTTCTAAAGCCGCTTCAATTTCTAATTCCCGCTTCAATCCCCCAAGCTCTGTTTCCTTCTCATTCAGCTTTTGCATCAGAAATGAAGCACTCGAATTTTCAGGTTCTTGTATGTTTTTTTTCCTATTCATAAGGATATAGGTATTTCAACTATAAATTGGGTACCGGTTTTTTTTAAGTGAAAATTATCCAGGGCGCCAATACCATGGCTTAAAACCATCATTTTGCCTGTGTGGGCGTCTATGAAATCATTAATTAAGGACAAACTGAGTCTCGAGCCTTGTCCTATAATGGATTTTACTTTCATTAAATATTTTAGCAGGATTTATAATTATGATCCAATCATTTTGGATCATAATACACTAGATCGACTTCTCATTTGATGTATTTTCTCCTCAAGTGCATTATGGCCAATCTTCAAATATAAAAAACTTTATTCAAGCACAATGGAAGTATTTTAAAAATTGGTAAAAAAAATTCCGCTCATCTGAAAATCCTGCAATTTAAATAAGTCAAACTATTGAAAATTTTCAGACTTAAATATTTTAAGATTTTGATTAATTTAGGGATTGTAGAAAAATGAATTTCAGAATATAAAATTTAACGCAATTAGCTAGGCGATTGGAAGAATCTAAAAACAGACTAAAACATATTTATAGGCAAGTCATCAATAAAAACATAAATCCAATCCTCTGTAGGTTGGCACACGGTCAACAATTTCATTTTTTCGAACAAGAATGTACTCTTTGAAGTGCTCAGCTATCTCTCCGGCTTTAGCCGGCCGAAACAATACCGGATCACCAAGTTGTATCTCCTCTTTACCATTATACTGAATAGGCGTTTGTACTTCTCCAAATCCTTCATTGCTTACCATCTTCATGCCTTCTGGCAGGAAAGGAACGGGTGATTTGTCAGGGGAAGGTTCCCCGCTGGCTATGAAACCCCCGCTTTTACATGTATAATAACCTTGTTCTGGTCTCCTGGTCACCTGCAAGGCAAAGCTTAGAGCCGGTAGACTTGAATTGTCTTTATAATAATCAAATAGATGAGATTGCAGAAATCCCGATCCTACGGTAACTTCGGTGATCCATGGCTCCCTGGAAGTAGATAACAGGCTCCCCGATCCTCCGCCATTGTAAAAATCCGGCTTAAAATTTTCCTCTAACAGATACTTGTGGATGGTCATACGCTTTTTGTAAACATCCTTTGTCGACAGGTGCTTTATGAATTTTTTTGCAGGATTTAATATTGGAGTATAAGGATTCTTTTCACCCATTCCGGCAATCTGGGCTTCATATCCCATAAGACCCGAAATTTCAATATTCTCGACTTTCTGTACCTTTTCAAAAAGCTCTTTGAATTGCTCCAGCGTAAGTATTGGCGATCGATATACACCTAAATGAAGTCCGGCAGGTCTGTAGGACATATCAATATCAATGCAGATCTTAGCTTTATAATTATTATCTGAACTGAATCTGGTCCAGAACTTTTCTATGGCCTTAACATGATCTACACAATCAACCATCAAGACCACGTTTTTCCCGGATTGGGTTAAGCTGAAAAATATCTCAATGTCATTGAAACTGAATGTCGGGTAAGCAATTAACAGATCGTCAAAGCCCAGGGTTGACAGGAATTGCGCTTCTTCCATTGAATAACACATAAGTCCCTGGAAATCACCTCCACCCCTTTTTTGAATGTATTTAATTATATCAGGAACTCTAATACTTTTAGTGGCAATTCTTATTTTTTTACCAACCTTGCTAATATTATTAGAAACATTGATGATATTTTCATCCAGGCAATCAAGATTCACGATCATTACAGGGAGGGATTCCCTTTCAAGCATCATCTTCAATTTCCTATAATCCCAATTGCCAGGCATAGTCGATCTTATTTATTTTGCTTATTCTCTCCCCTTTTTCCCTACTTTATTTGAATAGGATTCTAGCTTTAATCCACTGATCAGAAATTTAATAAAAGATCCTAACCCCTTGGAAAACAGGTTAACCGTCATATCCGAAAAAAGTTCATATTTCTTTCGGGTATATGGAAACCAGTTTGATTCGATGTTTGCGCTATCCTTATCAATTAATACCGATTTTACATTACAGAAGCTATGCAAGCCAATTTCACCTTTATAGCGCCCAAATCCACTGTTTTTGATTCCTCCAAAAGGAAGAGCAGGATTGCCCTCTGTAAGCATTACATTATTTATGGATACATTTCCGGTAACTATTGACCTGGCTACGCGGTCAGCCCGTTTTAAATCTTTCGACCAGACACTTGCCGATAATCCATAAGGAGAGTTGTTCGCTAGTGAAATAGCCTCTTCCTCGTTGGAGAACGGCAATAGAGGTAATAAAGGACCGAAAGTTTCATCTTTCATGATTTCCATTGTATCTGATACATTATCAATAATGGCTGGTGAAAGCAATTTTGATTCATCATCCCCTGGTGCGGAAATGACCTCTGCCAGTTTGTTCCTGGCATCTTCTAATTGTTTC
>CAYMFU010000296.1:0-19769 GCA_964389805.1 uncultured Roseivirgaceae bacterium
CCAACTGATCATATCATTGAGATACTTGATGAATCGCTAACTGACAATAAGGGAGAATATAGGGAATACGAACTTCAACGGGTTCCGGAAATGGCCACACAGTTCTTGACTTTCAATTTGAAGAATACCATATTCAGTGATATTAATGTCAGAAAGGCCTTTAATTATGCGATCGACCGTGAAAAGATCCTCGATTTTGTTTTGAACGGTGAAGGATTTGCACCGGGAGTAAATGGAATAACACCACCTGTTTTATCTGATTATGATATTGAAGATATTGATGGCTATACTTTAAACGTGGATTCTGCAAGATATTTTCTGGATAAAGCGGGTTATCGTGATGGTAAAAATTTTCCTAAGATCGAGCTGTTTTTGAATCCTGAAGGGGAACGTAACACAAATGTTGCAATAGAAATTCAAAAGCAATTAAAAGATCATTTAAATATTAATATTGAAATGACTATTTTACCATTTGCTCAACTGATCGAAAAGAGCTTTCAGGGTAGTTTCAGTTTAATGAGAGCGGGCTGGGTGGCTGATTATCCCAGTGCTGAGAACTTTCTATGGATATTTTATGGGCAAAATGTTCCAAACAATAAACAAAGGATATCGTATCCTAATATATCCAGGTATAGCAGTTCGGAGTTTGATCGGTATTTTAATGAGGCCTTGAATGCAAAGAGTATTGAAGAAGCCAACGAATTATTTAAAAAGGCTGAAAAAAGACTAATGAAAGATGCACCTATTGTAGTATTATGGTATGATGAGGGCTACAGGTTGATTCAATCTTATGTTAAGAATTTTCCAAACAATCCCATGCAGTACAGGGATTTCAGTGAGGTATACTATAAAATGCCCAAGCAATTGAACTAGATGTAAATGAAGAATATATAGTAAAAGGGTGGAGGATAATTCAATTTCCAGAAATATACTTTCGTATAAGAAAAAGTATTATAAAAGCTTTTTAATAAAGAGCCTTTTACTTTCTCTTACCCTATTATTATCGGCATTTCTATTTTATAGTTTATTGGAATACATAGGTCATTTCAATCAAATAGTCAGGGGTATATTCTTTTATTCTTATTTAGTTATACTGGTATTCGTATTTTCTCAATGGATACTTATCCCGGTATTAAGAATATTTGTTGAGCAACTACAGATCAGTGATCAGGAAGCGGCTAAAAACATTGGAGATTTTTTCCCGTCAATCAGCGATAAGCTATTAAACATACTGCAATTATATAATAAAAGTCTTGATAATCAAGGACTTGTAAAGGCAAGTATTGTACAAAAATCTGAAAATATTAAGGATATAAAATTTAAAGGGGCCGTCTCATTATCAGAAAACAAAAAATATCTCCGATATCTTGCTATCCCTTTTATAATTGTACTGTTTCTTGGCATTTCATTTCCAAAAGTCATATCGGATAGCAGTACCCGGATTGTGAATTACAGCAGAGAATATAAACCAGTCGCTCCTTTTGTTTTCATCTTAAATAATAATGAACTCATAGCTTACAAAAATGAAGATTATGATATTAAGGTTTCCATACAGGGTGAAACAATACCTGAAAATGTTTATTTAAGGCTAGGAGAACGACGTATCAAACTGTTTCCCGCCAACCAAACTGAATTTTCATATACACTGAAAAAAATTGCCAAGAATATTCAATTCGAATTTGAAGCAGCCGGATTCAGTTCTGAAGAGTATACACTTAGGGTTGTAAATCGTCCGAATATTAAGAATTTTAATATTGAGTTATCTTATCCATCCTATTTAAATCGTAGCGATGAACGGCTCAGTAATATAGGAACATTGCAGGTTCCTGAGGGCACAGGCATTAAATGGCAATTCCAAACCCTGTTTACAGACAGCATTTCTCTCCAATTCATGAAAGATAATGAACTATTTAAAGCACAACCATTAGATGATCAATTATATGTTGCTGAAAAACAAGCCCTTACATCCAGCGCATATCAAGTAATCCTGGTTAATGAGTTCGCCAGAAACAAGGATAAGATCATGTATCAATTAGAGGTAATTCCGGATGAGGTTCCACAAATTTCGGTGGAACAATATACAGATACTGTATTATATGACTATATGATATTAGGAGGTAATATATCTGATGATCATGGATTTTCAGATTTGAGGTTGTTTTACAAAATTGTTACGGCAGTAAATGATGAAGCACGCAGTTCAAGCAGATATCACAATATTAATATAGATCCGGAAAAGACTTCCCAGGGTTTTTATTTCAATTGGAGCCTTGATAGTTTATTATTAGACGATTCAGATCAAATAGAATACTATCTCGAAGTACGGGACAACGATGGTATAAATGGAAGGAAGGCATCAAGGACAGGATTATACTATTTCAGAATTCCTGACAAGAAAGAACGGGAGGAAGATTTAAAAAAATCTTCACAAAGTGCTGAAAATCAGATAGATAAGAGTCTAGATATGGCTAAGGAGCTAAATGAAAAAATAGAGGAAGTTGAAAGCAGGTTGAAAGGCAAAAAACAAATGAACTGGCAGGATCAGAAATTGCTGGATGAAATGATCAGGGACAAGGAGAAGCTGGATAATGAGATCATTAAACTTCAGGAATTGAATCAGGCCAATAATATGAAGTTAGAGAAATTCAATGAACTTGATGCGGAATTGATAAAAAAGGTTGATCAGCTGCAACAGTTAATGGATGAACTATTGGACGAGGAAACCAAGAAACTTTTTGAAGAGCTGAAAAAATTACTTGAAGAAAAGAAAGATTTAAGTGAAGTAAAAAGTCTTTTGGAAAGAATTGATTTTAAACAGGACAATTTTGAACAGGAATTGGAACGTACTCTTGAATTGTTCAAGAGGATGAAATTTGAAATAGGGCTTGAAAATGCCATTAATGAAATGGACGAGCTTCAGGATAAACAGGAAGGATTGTCAAAAGAAACGGAAGATCGGAAAAATGATATCGAAGATATCAAGCAGGAGCAGGAAAATTTAAACGAAGACTTTAATAATATTCAGGAATCCCTGGAAGAACTCATTGACATCAACCAGGACCTGGCTTTTCCAAAACCCATGAAAATAACCAAGGAGCAGGAAGAAAAGATCAAGAATTCTCAAAAAGAGGCTATGGATCATTTAGAGAATAATAAACGCAAGAACGCTTCGAAGTCTCAACAAAATGCTTCCGATCAAATGCAGGAACTTTCAGAATCAATGAAACAGATGCAATCAAGTGGCGATCTAGCTATGATGATGGAAAATTACAATTCCCTAAGATTGATCGTGGATAATCTTATCAAACTTTCTTTTAATCAAGAGGAGATCATGTTGAGTTTTCGCTCAGTCAGTCAAAGTGATCCTCGTTTTATAAGTCTTTCTCAGAGGCAGCTCGCGTTGAAAGACGATGCAAAAGTTATCGAAGACAGTTTAATGGCGCTTTCGAAAAGGGTATTTCAGATATCTTCCTTTATAACAAGGGAAGTTAATGAAATGAACAAATACATGGATGAAAGCGTGGTGGCCCTAAGGGAACGCAAGAAATCTCAAGCGGTTGGAAAGCAACAGTTCTCCATGACATCAATAAATAACCTTGCTTTACTGCTTGATGATGTTTTATCTTCTATGCAACAGCAACTTGCAATGGCTATGGGTATGCCATCTCAGGGGCAGCAGAGTGATCAGCAGCCTAGCATGTCAGAACTACAAAAGCAGCTCAATGAAAAGATTAGCGAATTGAAAAAGAGTGGAAAGAAGGGCAAAGCCTTATCAGAAGAACTGGCTAAATTAGCTGCAGGTCAGGAGGAAATCAGGAGAAAATTACAGGAAGAAGAGGAAAAGTTAAATAATATGGATGGAAAAGGTCAAAAACTTGGAGATATTGCCGGAAAAATGGAACAAACTGAGATAGACCTCGTTAATAAACGATTAACGGAACAACTTATTAAAAGACAGGAAGAAATAATGACCAGGTTGCTCCAGGCTGAAGATGCCATGCGGGAACAGGAGCTTGACAATGAAAGGGAAGCTAAATCAGCCAAGCAATTGGAAAGACCTGTGCCACCTGAGTTTGAAGATTATTTGAAATTAAAAGAAAAAGAGATAGAATTGCTTAGAACAGTACCTCCAAAATTAAATCCGTACTATAAAAAGGAGGTTATGGAATATTTTAATAGATTAGAGACTTCCTTTAAATAATGAATAAAATGGATTCAATAAAGGTTCATTTTCCATCATTAGATGAAAATATAAGAATCGTCGAGAGTTTTATAGATAATGCAAAAGAAAAATTCAATCTTGATGACGACATATATGGAAACATAATGGTGGCTGTTACCGAATCAGTAAATAATGCCATTCGACATGGCAACAAGAGTGATAAAAAGAAAAATGTACACCTGGCTTTGTCTTTAAATGATAGCTTAATACGTTTTGTAATAAAAGATGAGGGCATTGGATTTGATTATCATAACCTGCCAGATCCAACTTCACCTGAAAATATTGATAAACCAAGTGGCAGGGGCATATTTTTAATGAAACATTTATCCGATGAGGTCACATTCAAAAATGAAGGAAGCGAGGTAGTGTTGTGTTTCTATATTAACTGATATGTCTAATATCAATTTTTTTTGCGAAGAAGTTGATTTTAAGCTCCCCAATAAAACCAGCATTATCCAATGGATCAAAAAAACTATCTCTGAAGAAAGCGAAAAAGAGATCTTAGTCATCAATTACATTTTCTGTTCTGATGCATTTCTAGGTAAAATCAATTTAGAATACCTGGCACACGACACCTTTACGGACATTATTACATTTAACAATTCGGATAGTGAACAATATATTGATTCCGATATATATATAAGCATAGAACGCGTATTTGAAAACAGCAGCAAATACGGTGAAAATAAAATGGATGAACTACACCGTGTTATGATTCATGGCATATTGCATTTATTGGGATATCCGGATTCAAGTGATAATCAAAAGAAAATTATGCGAAAAAAAGAAAATGAGTTCCTAAATTTATTAAAAATTTAGAGTTCCACGTGGAACATATGGATTTGAATTTGTTATATAAATGTTCCACGTGGAACATTTAATGTTTTTACAATATGTTTAAAAAATACGATGTTATTGTTGTGGGCGCCGGTCATGCCGGTTGTGAGGCTGCTGCTGCTGCTGCCAATTTAGGTTCAAGTGTTCTCCTGGTTACTATGAATATGATGACAATTGCCCAAATGTCGTGCAATCCCGCTATGGGCGGTGTGGCTAAAGGACAAATTGTCAGGGAGATAGATGCTCTGGGGGGATACTCGGGCATTGTATCAGATAAATCCATGATCCAGTTTCGAATGCTGAATTTGTCCAAAGGGCCGGCTATGTGGAGTCCCCGTACTCAAAATGACAGAATGATATTTTCTGAAAAGTGGCGACTCCAATTGGAAAGCATAAAAAACCTGGATTTCTGGCAGGAGATGGTATCTGAAATCGTCGTTGATAAAGGCATTGTGAAAGGAGTAAAAACAGGTTTAGGAATATTTATACCCTCAAAATCAGTGGTTCTTACAAATGGAACATTTTTAAACGGACTTATACATATAGGGGAAAAAAAATTTGGAGGTGGCAGAACAGGGGAAAAAGCTGCCACTGGATTAACGGAGCAACTGGTCTCATTAGGTTTTGAATCAGGAAGAATGAAAACAGGTACACCTCCCCGAGTTGATGGGCGAAGCCTGAACTATGCCTTATTTGATGAACAGAAAGGAGATGAATTGCCCGGTAAATTTTCATATTCAACTGCAACAGAGCCATTAAAAAAACAAAAGAGCTGTTTTATTACCTATATAAATACAGCGGTGCATGGAATACTTGAAACAGGTTTCAACCGGTCACCTATGTTTGCTGGACGGATACAAGGGGTAGGTCCCAGATATTGTCCGTCTATTGAGGATAAAATTAACCGGTTCTCAGAACGCAACAGACATCAGATATTTGTTGAGCCGGAAGGATGGAATACTGTAGAGGTTTACGTAAATGGCTTTTCTACCTCTCTACCGGAAGACGTTCAGTTTAAGGCCCTTAAAAAAATCCCAGGTTTTGAAAATGTAAAAATGTTCAGACCTGGATATGCAATAGAATATGATTATTTTCCTCCAACTCAATTAAAACCTACACTCGAAACCAAGCTGGTACATAATCTTTTCTTCGCTGGACAGATCAATGGAACCACCGGATATGAGGAAGCAGCCGGACAAGGACTAATTGCCGGAATTAATGCACATAATATAATTGAAAATAAGAACCCATTTATATTAAAGCGATCCGAAGCTTATATCGGAGTGCTGATAGACGACCTGATCACAAAAGGCACAGAAGAGCCATATAGAATGTTTACATCCAGAGCGGAGTATCGAATATTGCTCAGACAGGATAACGCCGATATCAGATTAACCGAAAAAGGGTTCAATATGGGTCTTGCCAATGAGCAAAGATATAAAAGGGTAAAAGACAAACAGGAAAAAGTCATCCATTTGATAAGTGAATTAAAAAAACAAAAGCTTGATCCAGCGGCGTTCAATGCTGTAGCTGAAAAAAACAAGACTGCAGAAATCAAAGAAAAGGCTTCTTATTACAAGCTTCTTAAAAGACCTGAACTTAACCTGGAAAATCTGAATTACCGGAATCAATCCTTAAATGATCTATTATCTAATTATGATGCTGAGATCATTGAACAGACGGAAATACAAATAAAGTATGAAACATATATTGATAAGGAACGTAAACTGGCTGAAAAAATAGAGAACCTTGAGGATTATAAAATACCATTGAGATTTGATTATAATAAACTATCTTCGCTTTCAGCAGAAGGAAAGGAAAAACTAAATAAGATCCGGCCTCATACAATTGGTCAGGCATCAAGGATTAGTGGTGTTTCACCATCTGATATTTCAATATTAATGGTTTATATGGGTAAATAAGGATGTATAATAAAATTACAAAGTGCCCACTTTGCAGGAGCAAAGATATTAGAAACCTGATCATTTGTAAAGATCATTTGGTATCAGGTGAGAGCTTTGCGATTAATGAATGCCTGACTTGCACATTCAAGTTCACAAACCCAAGGCCGGAAAATGAGGAACTTCATAAGTATTATAAATCCGACCATTATATCTCCCATACAAATAAGGCTAATTCAATTCGTCACATTTTATATAAAACAGTTCGGAATTATACGTTAAAAAATAAACTGAAATTAATAAACAGCCTTTCAAAGAAAGGAAGTATCCTGGATGTGGGTTGCGGTACAGGTGAATTTCTCAAAACCTGTTTCGACTCCAAATGGAATATACTGGGTGTTGAACCAGATTCTAAAGCAAGACTAAAAGCTGAACAACTTCTTGGCATTAAGCTTATTGATAGCCTATTTAATTTGGAGGATGAAAATAAGTATCAGATTATAACTTTATGGCATGTGCTTGAACATTTACCTGAACTTCATAAAACTATTAAACATTTAAAAAAGTTATTATCCAAACAGGGCCGCTTGGTATTTGCACTTCCTAATGTAGATTCATATGACTCCAGGAAATACAAAGAACACTGGGCCGCATATGATGTGCCCAGGCATCTGTATCATTTTAATCAGATTACTTTTAAAAAACTCATGAAGATCCATAATTTAAGAGTCAAATCTATTTATCCCATGAAATTTGATTCTTATTATGTCAGCCTGCTAAGTGAAAGTTATAAAAACAAATACTTTAATTATATAAAAGCGTTTTTAAGTGGCTGGAAATCAAATAGTTATGGTCGCAAAAACAATGATAATTACTCCAGTTTAATATATATCGTTAAAAAATGAAATATATTTTTTCTCTATTCTTTCTATCTTTTGTTATTATATATTTTTTAACGCAATGTGCCAGCATTACCCCTCCAGGCGGAGGCCCAAGAGATACAATTCCTCCAATTTTAATAAAGTCCATTCCACCAAATAAAAGTCTCAACTTCTCTAGCAATACCGTCAGCCTGGTCTATGATGAATATCTTAAAATTGAAAATTTGAACAAACAACTAATTATAACGCCTATAATACAGGATGAATACGAACAGAAGATACGAAGAAATTCAATAGAACTTATTTTCCCTGAATCGTTTAATGACAGTACAACCTATACCTTTAATTTCCAGGATGCCATACAGGATATAACAGAAGGAAATGTAACGGTAGACAATGTTTTAGCTTTCAGCACAGGAGACTATATAGACTCCTTATATGTAAATGGCAAGGTATCTGATTTGTTTACCAATAATCCTGTAGATGATTTTACAGTTTGCCTGTATCATTTTGACGATACCCTCGATATATTTAATAGTCCTCCAATTTATCTTACCAAAACAGACAAAGAAGGAAAATACCTTATTGAAAATATTAAAAACGGAACCTATAAACTGTATGTATACAATGACGCCAATTCAAATCTGACTTGTGATATGCCAAAGGAAATATTTGGTTTTTCATCTGATACCATATATTTGAATGTGAATATCGATTCTATTTTTCTCAAAGTGCAACATCTTGATATGCGGGATATTGAAGTTCAAAGAGCTGGCCCTTCTGGTAAGTATTTTGAAATAAAAACCAATAAATCTTTAGTCGATTATTCTATTTATCCCTTCGATACAGCGCAAACGATCTATCATAATTTTGCTGAGGATAAAAAGACCATTCGATTCTATAACAACCTTCAATCAAATGATAGTATTCAATTTGTATTCAGTGCCTTGGATAGCCTGGAATATACATTCATTGATACCCTTTATTTAAAGTTTTTAGAAACGAAACGTGATCTTGAGGAATTTTCTTTTTCTATCGATCCGAAAACAAATTCTAAAATCACAGATGATTTCTCCGGTATAATTACTTTCAATAAACCTGTTACAAACATCAATTTTGATAGTCTTTATTTTGAATACGATTCCGTAACATTTCAGTATTTGAACGATACACTTCCCTTTTCACTTGATAAAAGAAAAGATGTTTTCACTTTTGATATTGATCTTTTTTACTCAGAATATCTGAATTCCCTTTTAGAATCAGATACACTTACAAAAGAGGTTACACGGGATCGATCTAATGAGCAAAAACTTGGTGGTTCCGGAAACCAGAACAGAAAACTAATATTCCATATGGGTAAAGGAGCTTTTATTTCTGCTGATGGTGATTCGAGTAAAGCCATTAACCTTGAATATCAGCAACTGAAAACAAACAACTTTGGAGTAATAAAGGGTAACGTTATTTCTCAATATGATTCTTTCATTTTACAATTGATCAAAGGAAAAAATGAAGTATTGATGGAAGTACAAAATATAAAACAATATGAATTTAATAAAGTAAACGCAGGAGAATACAGTATACGCGTTTTTATTGATAACAACAATAATGGTAAATGGGATCCTGGCAATATATTTAAAAATGAAGAACCAGAAGGAATTTTCTTTTATCCTGAAAAATTAACAATAAGAGTAAACTGGGAGTTAACAGATATAAACCTGGAATTCTAAATGTGGATAACCTAAAGATAATGTTGGAATAAATTGTAGATAATTTGAAGATTAGCGAACATTATTAAAACCATATCAAATTCTGTGGATAAATTTTAGTTTAATATTAAATAACCAAATATATATCCACAGGGATAAGTCATAAAAAGTTTTCCACAAAATTTACCTGAGAACACAATAATATATTAAATACTTAATTATCAAATATTTACAAGTGAATAAAATGTGAATAACCAGAATTTTCTTCAACTTTTATACACAATTAACAATATCAAGGAAAAAGTATATTTATTATCCACATATCCACATGATAATAATAACAATTATTTAATATAAATTAAAATATTATAATATTAGGTGATGTTAATAAGTAGAAAAATTAGCGGTTTATATATTCTGTGCTGCCTTTTGTTAATAACAACAACAAAAGAAGCCTTTTCACAGGATATTAGTCAAATTAACATTGCCAATGAATATTATTCATTGGGAGATGTAGACAAGGCACTCGAGATATATAAAAAACTTGCGCGCAACAAGAAAAATATTCCAATCATACATCGGAATTACTATGATCTGCTATTGAGCACCGATGATTTTAAAACAGCTGAAAAATATATTGACGATGTTATAAAATCACGACCTGAAAATATCTATTATGCCATTGATAAAGGATTATTATATAGGAGGGCAAATGATGAAGACAAAGAACATAATTATTATAAAAAGTTATTCAACAGTATAAAGGGGGACAACCGAAAAACGAGACAGGCGGCGCAGTATTTGATTGGAAAGCAAAAGTTGGATTATGCTGAGGAATTATATCTTATGGCCAGGAATGAACAAAAAGATCCTTATCGTTATGCGATAGAACTGGCAACTATATACCGGCTATTGAACGAGAAGGACAAAATGATAAGGGAGTACCTGAATTTCGTAAATAAAAGTCCGAATAATTTACCATATGTTAGAAATGTACTTCAAAATTATTTAACAGAAAGTGAAGATTTGAAAAGTCTTGAAAAACTTTTATATGACCTCATTCAAAAGGATCCAGAAAATAATATATATTCCGAATTAATAATTTGGGTAAATATTCAGCAAAGAAATTTTTACGGGGCCTTTGTACAGGCAAGAGCATATGACCTGAGAATGGGAAAAGAGGGCAACGAAATATTTGAAGTTGGATTAATTGCTTTGGAGAATAAAGACTATGAAACGGCTATTGATATTTTCGATCACTTGATTAAGAATTATCAAGCCTCTTATATTTATCCTATAGCCAAAAGATATAAGATCAAATCACGTGAAGAACTAGTAAAAAATACCTTTCCGGTAGATGAATCCGAGATAAGAAAACTAATATTAGATTATAATTTACTGGTCCAGGAAATAGGCATTAATTCCCGTACTGCGGAAGCTCTCTTAAGTAAATCACATTTACATGCTTTTTATTTGAATGAAATGGATTCTGCAATATTGATTCTCAATACCATTATAACTATACCCAGGATCTCTCCCGAACTAAAGGCAAAATGCAAGCTCGATCTTGGCGATATATATTTATTAAAAGGTGAGTCCTGGGAATCCGTTCTTTTATACGCACAAGTTGAAAAGGCCAGGAAAGATTCTCCAACAGGTTACGAAGCAAAACTTCGGAGTGCAAAGTTATCTTATTATAATGGTGATTTTGCACTGGCACAACAGCATCTCGATGTGTTGAAATTAGCGACATCAAGAGAAATCGCAAATGATGCCATGCAATTAAGCCTCTTAATTAAAGATAATATTGGCTTGGATACTTCAGATTATTTATTAAAGAAATATGCCGATATAGAGCTTTTACTTTTTCAAAATAAAAAACAGGAAGCTCTGGATTCCTTGAATATCATGTATGAAAAATATAAAGGATCAAAATTATCAGATGAAATTTTATGGCTGCTATCTTCAATATATTTGGAAAAGGGAGAATTCCAGAAATCTATTGAACTGCTAAATATAATTGTTGATGAGTACGGGGAGGACATCTTTGGGGATGATGCTTTTTTCCGTATGGCAGAAATATATGATTATCAGATACAAGACATTGAAAAGTCCAAAAGCCTGTACCAGGAATTTCTAAGTAAATATCCGGGAAGTTTGTATGCCGCTGAAGCGAGAAAAAGATTTCGAATTTTAAGGGGAGATTATGTTAATTGACTAGATAATTGTCAATTATACATTTTATTAAGTGGAGAATTTTCAAAAATATCTAAATCATATAATTAGCTCACCTTATTTAAACCATTGAATTTCAGCTTTTTAAGACTAGTACTTTAATCATATCTTTAGGATTTTAACCTAAAATAATGTTTTCAAGTAACTTATAAATTTGTTCATATTTTACTGAAAATTATCCTTGGAAAAACATATTTGCTAAAGTATCTTTAGCTTGAACTGCGTTTTTTTTTAAAAAAGCCAATTATATATTAAATAGTATCAACCCAGGAAAAGTGTAAAAATTATTAACTATTATTATGTTATGTTAGATCAGAAAAATGCTCAGTCAGTTAATGTACCCAAAAAAGATTCGGTAGTGACAAAAGAAAAAACGAAAGTTGAAGTAGTGGCGCCAAAAGAAGTTGTAAAAAGAGACGGAAGAAAAGTAGAATTCGATGTTAAACGGATTGAGAATGCTATTTTTAGATGTTTCAGAAGTGTAGAAAAATCTGAAGAGAAGTCTGAAGAACTTGCCAGTGAACTGGCAGACCAGGTTTACAATATTGTTTGTGCCAAATTCGATGTTCCTACCGTAGAAAATATACAGGATATTGTAGAAACTGTATTACAGGCTGCAAAGGAATTCGACGCCGCAAAGAAATATATATTATATAGGGCAGAGCATGCCAAGATGAGAATGGAACGTCCTGTTCCGGATGAGGTGAAAGAAGCGTTTGATAAATCTGATGAGTATTTTCCTACACAATTACAGAAGTTTCAATTTTATGATAAATATGCCAGGTTTAACTGGGACCTGGGCCGGAGAGAGACATGGGTAGAAACCGTTGACCGAGCAGTAAATTTTCTAAAAGAACTTTCAGAATTCAGATTACCCAAATCTGTTTATGAAAGAGTTAGAAATGGAATTCTTGAAATGAAGATTATGCCATCCATGCGATTGCTGGCAATGGCCGGACCTGCAGCTAGAAGGAATAATATATGCCTTTATAATTGTTCATATATGCCGATTGACAGTGTACAATCTTTTGTGGAAGCCATGATCATATCAATGAGTGGCTGTGGTGTTGGCTATTCTGTAGAAAATGAATATGTTGAAAAATTCCCACGAATTAAACGGCAAAAAGATCAAGCACCGACAAATTTCGTCATTGAGGATTCTACTGAAGGTTGGGCAGAAGCTTTACGGACAGGAATGGAAGCCTGGTTTGCAGGCCATGACATTCATTTTAATTATTCTTTAATCCGTGAAGCAGGAGCTGTATTACGGGTAAAGGGTGGAAGGGCCAGTGGGCCAGAGCCCTTAAAGAATATGCTTGAATTTGCACGCTCAAAAATACTCGCCCGTCAAGGGAGTTTCTTAAGGTCTATTGATGCACATGACGTCATGTGTTCAGTAGGACAAGCAGCTGTTTCCGGTGGCGTTAGAAGAACTGCAATGATCGCTTTATTTGATTATGATGATCATGAAATGAGACATTGTAAGGATGGGGATTTCTGGATCAAAAACAGCCAGAGATGGAACGCCAATAATTCTGCTGTATGGCCAGAAAGAAAATTGACTCAGGCAGAAGCCGCCAAGTTTGTATTGGATATTGTTAACTCCGAGCGCGGAGAACCAGGAATATTTAACAGGCAGGCAGCAATTGAAACCAAACCTGAGAGAAGGGAAGCCAGAATATTTGGAACCAATCCGTGTGGCGAGATACTTCTAAGGCCATTTCAATTCTGTAACTTATCCGTTGCAGTAGCGAGGGCAGAGGATACATTTGATGAACTGCGTGAAAAAGTAGAACTTGCAACTATTATAGGAACTATTCAATCAATGGCTACATATTTTCCAGGTTTACGTAAAGAATGGAAAACGAATTGCTCTGAAGAAAGATTGTTGGGAGTAGATATCAATGGCCAGTTGGATTGTCCATTGGTTCAGGAGGCAGATGTTCAGAAAATGCTTCAGCAGATTGCTGTTGAAACCAACAGAGTTTATGCGCAGATTTTAGGCATTAATCAATCAGCTGCTGTAACATGTGTGAAACCAAGTGGTAATTCATCACAATTATTAAATTGCTCACCGGGTATTCACGCCAGATGGTCAGATCATTATGTAAGAAATGTAAGGATTGGCACACATACACCTGTTTTCAAGGTTCTTGAAAATGCTGGAATACCTATGGATCCTGAAAATGGTCAAAAGAAGGAAAATGCCAATACCTATGTCGTTCATTTTCCAATGAAGGCGCCGGAGGGCGCCATTACCAGGAATTCCCGTAGTGCCATGGAGCAACTTGAGTACTGGTTACAGGTTAAAATGAATTACACGGAACATAATCCCAGTGTAACCATTACCTACAAACCGGACGAAGTACTGGATATAGTAAAGTGGGTTTGGGAAAATCAGGACCGAATTGGAGGCATTACATTCCTGCCTGCTTTTGATGCTAAATTTGACCAGATGCCGTACGAAGAAATATCAGAAGAAGAATATAAGGTATTAGTAGAGAAATTTCCTGAAATCGACTTTTCGAAAATATATAGATACGAAGAGGAGGATTATACAACAGCTGCACAGGAGCTTGCTTGTATGGCAGGGAATTGTGATACGTAAATATTTCTTTCGCAGCTATCGATAAAAAAATCCCCCGATGCAAAACGGGGGATTTTTCTTTGTCTGTCTGTTTACTTAATTCACTTACCATTTAATTCCATAATAAACTTCCTCACCATCAGGATATGTGCCTCCAATCAGGATGCCACCTTCTTTATTTGCCAGTGAGGCCATAAGATCATTGATAGTTTTGATTTCTCTTTTATCAACTGAAGTGATTATAAATCCATCCTTAATACCGGCTTCTGACCATTTCCCATTTTTAATATTATTAAGTTGAACACCTCCGCTTATATCGAGATCGTCTTTGGTATCGTCATCTATTTCGGAAATTGTCGCGCCCTGTATTTCCATAGCAGCCTCTCTTCTGTACATTCTCTCCTCGCCCATGATATTTTTTAGAGTGGCTTCAACGGTATTTTCTTCTCCATCCCGCAAAAATGTAACATCTATTTTATCTCCGGGTCTGTTTCTTGCAACGAATTCCTGGAGTTCGGCTGTACTCTTAACTTCGTTTTTATCTATTCCTATAATAATGTCACCTTCCTTAAGCCCGGCTTCCTCAGCCGCACTTCCACCATTTACGGCAGCTATATAAACGCCGTTGCTTTCTTCGATATCGAGTTCGTAACGTTCAGTAGCCTCTGATACATCCACAATAGATATTCCAAGCAAAGCTCTTTGAACCGCACCAAACTCCAGCAGGTCATCCATAACTTTTTTGACCAGGGATACAGGAACAGCAAATGAATATCCAGCATAAGAACCCGTAGGAGAAGCAATGGCAGTATTTATACCTACCAATTCACCCTTCAGGTTTACTAATGCACCACCACTGTTTCCGGGATTTACAACGGCATCAGTCTGTATGAAAGATTCAATTCCTAATTCCCGGCCTAAAAGGCGAAGGTTCCTTGCTTTGGCACTGACAATACCAGCAGTAACCGTTGAAGTTAAAGAATATGGATTGCCAACAGCCAATACCCATTCACCAACTTTTACAATATCCGAATCACCATATCTAATAAAGTCCAGGTTTTTTTCTTCGATCTTAAGCAAGGCCAGATCGGTGGTTGGGTCTTCTCCAATCAGTTCTGCTTCATATCGCCTGTTATCGTTTAGTATTACTTCGATCTTACTGGCTCCCTCGACTACATGATAGTTGGTCGTAATGAAACCGTCATCAGAAATGATCACACCGGAACCTGAACCTTGTTGTTCCCGCGGCATGTTACCATGCGGATTTCCAAACAGCTCTTCGAAAGGATTCCTGTAATATCTTTCTGTAGTCTGCCGTGTCATAGTTACATGCACTACTCCGGGCGTAACCAATTCAGCAGCCTGTACAAAATTAATCCCTTCCGGTACTGAAGCATCTATAGAGTAATTTGAAAATTTAACATTCTGGCGTTCCTGAATTGATTTGTAATTGTCTTCTTCAGGAACAACAATTTTGTAGGTTGCCAATGCAACCAGTGCACCAACAAATGATGCGATAACTATAGCTATTATAAAATTCCTCTTATTCATCCAATTAAAATTTAAAGTTTACCAACTACCAAATAAACGGTAATTTAACATTTAAGATGCTTATATTAACATTATTTAACAAAAAATCCCGCCTTAGCGGGATGTTCTCATCAGTGTTATAATACTTGAAATTTATTTCACAGAGATCTTTTGCTTAAGGACTTTTTTGACATCTCTTACTACTGCAATGTTCAAAATTCCATTTTCGTAGCTTGCTGAAATTTTCTTCAGGTCAGCATCTTCTGGTAAATGAAATACTCGCTTGAAGCTACCCTGATGGATTTCACTTTGATGTACGGTTGTACCTTCGCTTGATTCGAAATTTCTTTCACCGCTTATAAATAACTTACCATCTTCGAGGTCAATGTTAAAGTCTTCTTTATTCATTCCCGGAACAGCCAATTGTACTTCATATGCTTTTTCAGTTTCGAGAATGTTGGCACTTGGTAAAAACCTGTTAGTGCTGGAATCTTCCAATCTGTCGTAAAAGAATTTATCAAATAAATTCACAAATGAACCAGGATACCTGTTTCTTACATTAGGATTATATTTAATCAGTGTCATAGTTTTAATATTTTAAGTTTTACATAAATTTCAAAATGATCGTATAACCTATGACCTTAAAAACTGTACCAGTCCAAATATTTGACATTATTGCATTCCGATAGCGACATATTGGCATATAATTGGGAAAGCTCAGCACAATTCCCGCCATTATGGCACAATTATTCTTTTATATTATGGGATGAATTATCATTGGGTGTCTTAAAAAAAAATAATTGAATAAATATTGATAATTTATTTCCCGGGGGCTACTTTTGCTTTCCATTTTGAGAACTTCCTCAGTAGCTCAGTTGGTTAGAGCATCTGACTGTTAATCAGAGGGTCCTTGGTTCGAGTCCAAGCTGAGGAGCGAAAATGAGAAAGTCCCGCCAAACGGCGGGATTTTTTTTATTTAAAAACGGACTAGAGGTTTATTCCGCCCTGGCGGGAAGTCCAAGCTGGGAGACCATAAGTAGAATTAGGGTAAGGATGGTTCTCATTTGTGGTCATCTGATTCCTGAAAAAAAAGGGACAATGCAACTATTGGCTCATTATTAAGTCATATATAATAGTATATTAATTATAATAAGCTTTTATATACCTACATGAATACAACATAATATGTAAAATTTTTCTTGATGTAAATGTGGGTTACATGAAATGGCATCTTCTTGATAAGATTACCATATTGAAGATGGATTTACGACAAAGGTCATTATTTTTTTATTAATAAATTTCGCTATGATCAGGCACTATCTTACCGTCGCAGTTAGAAACATTTTCAGGAATAAAATATTCTCAGTCATTACATCATTCGGTTTATCTATTGGTATGGCAACTTTTGTACTAATCCTTCTATGGGTTATGGATGAAATGAACTTTGACAAATTCCATAAAAATATTGATCAATTGTTCAGCATCATTGAAAAACAGGAATATTCGGAAGGTCAGAATTTTTATACCAACAATACCCCATTCGCACTGAAAGATGAACTCCAAAATAAATATCCGGAAGTTTTAAATGCCACCAGAACAATATGGATTGGGGACAGACCCATGAGTTTCGATGATAAAATAATTACAGCCGGGCCAATCTGCATGGTTGATCCTGA
This sequence comes from uncultured Roseivirgaceae bacterium, assembly GCA_964389805.1. Lineage (GTDB taxonomy): Bacteria > Bacteroidota > Bacteroidia > Cytophagales > Cyclobacteriaceae > JAGTVG01. Next base: position 17,576 of record CAYMFU010000296.1, read on the forward strand.
ATTTTTAAGTGTTTTTACATTCGATATACTGACCGGCGATCCCTATGCATTAAAAGATCCTGACAAAATCATGATTACCAGTGAAATTGCTGAGGTATTTTTCGGAAATGTTGATCCTGTTGGTAAAACATTAAAGATGGATGATCAATATGAGTTTGAAGTTGGCGCTGTATTGGAGAATGTCCCCGATAATTCAACTTTCAAGTTTAAAATTATTGTTCCATTTGTTCAGATGGAAAAGATTTTTGGAAGGGATTTGAACAGCTGGGGGAATAATTGGCCTCGTACAACTGTATTGTTAAAGGAGGGAACATCAGTAGAATTGTTTCAGAAGAAGATAGAAAATCTTTGTAAGGATAATGGACAAGAAAACACAACATTGTTCACCAAGTCTCTTGTGAAAGATCATTTATATTCAGATTCAGGGAATAACAATCGGATACAATATATATACCTGTTTATTGCTATTGGAATTATTATTTTATTGATAGCCAATGTAAATTTCGTGAATTTATCTACCGCAAGATCTGAAACAAGAGCACGGGAGGTAGGTATCCGGAAAGTTGTAGGTGCCCATCGCAGCAATTTGATATTTCAATTTTTGAGTGAAAAAGTTCTCCTGGTATTTATAAGTTTAATCCTTGCTGCGGTTATCGCATATTTGTTAACCCCTGTATTCAATAATATTTCAGGCAAGAATATCATTTTTGACCTATTTAGAAACCGAAACCTGATGCTCCTTTTAATCGGAACCGGCATTATTACATCAATATTATCGGGGATCTATCCGGCGTTGATATTATCATCATTTTCCCCTTTAAGAGCTTTGAAATCCATGATCATGGTGAGATCCAAAAAACAAGTACAGTTTCGCAGTATGCTTGTAATTTTTCAGTTCACTTTGTCAATTATTTTAATTGTCAGTGCCATCGTTGTTTTATCACAATTGCAGTACATAAAGAACTACAACCTGGGATATACATCTGAAAATCTGATTTGTATTGAATTACGAGGTCAGGCAAAACAGAATCATATCCCATTTTCAAATGAATTACTGAAAATTCCAGGCGTGATAAAACTTACCAAAGCGGATAAACCTCCTTTCTGGTCTGGAAATTCATCCTGGGGATTCGATTGGGAAGATAAAGATCCTAACAATAAAGTTTTGATTAATATGATGTGGGTTGATAAGAATTATTTCGAAGTTCTTGAAATCCCATTTGTTGATGGAAATTCCTTTTCTAGTCGTTTTGACAATTATGAAATTGATAAGATTGAAAACATAGATGTGATTCTTAATGCAGAGGCGATCAGAAGAATGAAGTTAAAGGAACCGGTGGGCAAATATTTTGGATTGGATGATTTCAAAGGTACCATTACGGGCGTAACCAATGATTTTAATTTTGAATCACTTAGAAGAACCGTTGAACCTTTGCTGTTATTGCCTCTTCAGGAGGATCCAAGTGTGTTTATTGTACGTATTCAGGCTGAAAATATACATCAAAACATTGAAAATATTGAAGAAGTCTGGAAAAATATCAATCATATATCTCCATTTATTTTCAGTTTTTTCGATGATCGACTTGAGCAGATGTATCGCTCTGAAGTTCGAATTTCAAAACTTTTTAAATACTTCACTGCTATTGCATTATTCATTGCATGTCTTGGACTTTTGGGATTATCATCATATTCTATACAACGAAGAACAAAGGAAATAGGTGTACGTAAAGTTGTTGGTGCTTCTGTGAAACGAATAGTACTATTGTTATCAAAAGAATTCACCCGATGGATCTTCATTTCTTTTTTAATTGCTTGTCCAGTATCCTGGTACGTTATGAATTTATGGCTTCAGAATTTTGCCTACAAAACCGTATTACACTGGTGGATCTTTTTTATCTCAGGGCTGATGGCCTTAATGATTGCCATAATTACCGTGGGCTTTCAAACTGTAAATGCAGCATTAAAAAATCCCGTGGACAGCTTGAGATATGAATAGTACTAAAAATTTTCAAAGAATTTTAGTATATAAAATAAGAAAATTCAGAAAAGTATTAAAAATCAGTTACGTTCAGGGCCTTCTCAATTGTTCCTTCTTTTGCAACTACCGGTGGCTCCAGTAAATCGGAATTCAAATCCAGATATTGCTTTTTCGCCTTAATGGGCAGATCGATTGTATATGGTTTGGCATGTGAGA
>CAYMFU010000297.1:0-9355 GCA_964389805.1 uncultured Roseivirgaceae bacterium
ATTAACCCCCGTAACTGGTAATCCGGCAACTCCAAAAGCACCGCCGCTGATAGCATAATCAAGCATGTCGTTGTTCCCGATCCAGCACGTATAAATAGATATTTCGACCTCGCTCACCTTATCCAGATAAGATTTCATAGCCTCTTCAGCTGCCAAGATCCTGTAAAAATACGGATTACCCTGCTCCGCACTGGCACCATACCCGTTAACGGTAATATCCTTTACCCGTATTCCGGTTATACCCAGGTTCTGGTACGTTCCGGGTACTTTATCTGTCCAGTTCGGATCTGGTGGTAAAAAATCAAAAACAAAGATTTGATTGGCCAGATCAAGGGCCTTAAGTTTCATATAGCCAGATCCATTCCCTGGCATGAGGGGTTGGCTGAAAGGAAGATTTGGATTCACTTCCATTAATTGTTTCGCAAAAATAGCAGGTGCAGAATTATCTACCCCTTCCTGATACAATCCGGCATCCATAAATCCCGCGGTAAGTGAATTACCTATCGCCAGGTAATTACTGAAATCTGCTCCTCCTGAAGATGGTGCAGGAACCTCGATCTCTGGCTTACAGGAAATAATCAATCCCACCAATCCAAGAACTAAAATGAGTTTATTTATAGTCTTCATCATCGTATCCATTTACATTAAAACTTGTAAGTAATTGTTATGCCAGGAATATAGGCCCTCATTTTGTATGTACCTGGTTCAACAGCATAGGTGTCATTTGTCGCCGAAGGGTATGTTCCAACACTTTGAGCAACTGAAGTCATCTGCTCCCTTTCTTGACCTGCAATAAATAAAAAGGCCAGATCAAATTGCAAAAAGTCTCCCAAGCTATACCCGATGCCACCAGTAAAAGCAATACGGTCTGAATCCGGTGTTTCAGGCGTCATATATCCATCCTGTACAGGTGTCAGGTCATAATATCCTCCAGCCCTGAGTTGTACCTTCCCGAAATCGTATTCCCCCCCAAGATGGAAAACCCATGAATCCTGATAATTTCTAGGAGATTCTGAATCCTGAATAACAGGATTTTCATTTTCAAAGTCAAAATCGAGGCTTTGAAAAGAGCTCCATCCTATATAATTGACCTCAACACCTACTTCCCAATTCTCATCAGGGGTCCAATTCAAAGCAAGATTTGCCGAAGAGGGAAGTGGTATGGTAGAGCTGAATTTATTGTCCCTGAGTACAGAAGTTAATGAGTTAGGGACATTTTCAAAAGAGACGTCCCCTTCACTTAAAGTAGCATCCACTTGTGAACGATAGCTGGCTCCCAGCTGCCATTTTTCAGAAATTGCCCAGTAAAGGCCTACATTAAAGCCAAAAGCAAAATCCGCATCTCCAACCAAATTTATTGTTGTAGGGGGCAAATCAGATGAAACATCAATTACCCTTTTTAGGTCAACATTTCCAAACATACCTATCAGGCCAGCACCGATTGAAAATTTATCAGAAAAGGCGTAAGAAAATGTGGCCTGGGTGTATATGGCCTGTAACCTTATCCCTGACAGTAAAAACCTTCCCTGCCAGTCCTCTCCCCAATTAACCCTCGATCCATAGGGAGTATACATACCTAATCCCACCTTCCACTTAGCTTCTTTTGGTCCCCAGACAGCATAGGCATGAAAAGGGGTTCCAGTGGGATTATCTGAATCCGCAACATAATTGCTGTTCTCGACCTGAGAATTATAATATTGAACATTGGCATAGATGAAGTTGAATCCCAGCATGATCTCATTATTTTCCATTAGGGCCATGGCTCCAGGATTTACATAAATGCTGGAAGCGTCAGGCCTTAACCCTACCCCCAGATTTCCCATCGCTGTAGCACGGCTGCTTGGCAGATATACCTGGAATCCCGCAGCAATTGCCGAAACCTGGAAACAAGTCAGGATGACCATAACAAGCCCCAGATTCCGCATGTTATTAAGGTGTTTCATAAAATAGTTATTTGAGTTTACAAATGTTTCTTGATTATACTTATTCCGATAAATTTCAAAAAATATTTTAAGGTGTAAAGAATAGTTCTTCTGCATAATACCTTAAAATATATCAGTAAAAGTTATATTAAAATCGTCTTGCGGCCGTAAAATTAAGGTATATTACAGAATATCCAAATTTTCAACCTCGGGATTGCAGGAATTGTCATACTGGATGCGCCGGGAAATGAATAAAGATCTTCCCGGGGGCTTTCATTCGTTATCCTTCATCCAGACCGGTTTGGTTATCGATCTGTGCTTACTGCCAAGAATATCGGCATACAGTTCTGGCCGTCTGGCATTCCTGTAACGGAATCCACCAGCCTCTTCGAGTTTTTCAGGAATACACGTAGCCATAACTAAATCATCTCCCAGCGCTGAAGATTCAGCCATAATATCTCCAAATGGGTCAAGGATCATAGCTCCCCCAGTGACGATATGATCGTGGTCCATTCCAATTGCATTGCTGAACGACAGATAGATTCCATTGTCATAAGCCCTGGCGGGCAACCAATGCATCAGCCATTCCCGGCCTTTCGGACCATTCAATTCGGCACGAATGGGAACAGGATCGTTATGCCTGTTCTCCCATAACCTTTCATCTATAAAGCCCCGGCCTGGCATAGGTGAAGGCGTGCCTCCTGTTACATGCGGGGCAATCAGGACCTGGGCTCCGGACAGGGCAACAGCTCTTACATTCTCGACGATGTTATTATCATAGCAGGTCAGGATACTGCATTTCCAGCCTTTCAACTCAAAAAAGGTATACCCTTCCCCCGGACTAAGGTATTTATTAATAAATGGATGCAGTTTGCTGAAGCTGGCCAATATTTCCTTTCCATTAACGGCTACATACGTATTATAAAAATTTCCTCCCCTGCGTTCAACAAGTCCGGCCATGATCACGATGGAAAGATCGCCTGCCATCTGCTTTAAAATCTTCAAGCTGGAGCTGGAAGTGAGTTCTTCAGAAATATCATTCAGTTCTTCTCTTTCAAGGTCCTGAAGGAAGGTGTACCCGCTAATCGATAATTCATGAAAATTAATGGCATCAGCATGCTCTTTACTGGCCCTGGTACTTAATTCTTCTATTACCCTCAGGTTATAGGCCTTGTCATCGGAATGATGCTCGAATTGAGCGGAAGCCATGACAATATCTTTCATCGCAGTGTATTTTAGTAAAAATTATCAATAAATTCCCTTCATAGGGCTAATCTTTATGCATTTGCAAGTTACCTTTTCCGAAATTTAGTAATCTAAACTATAAAAGACTAAAAATCTTAATGCGCATTGTTATGAAAGCTATTGAATGGCCAAGGGGACCGGTCTTTCTGTTGTCACTGTCAATTCTGTTATTTGCAATTCCAGTGCAATGGGAAGGCCCGCTCCTTATTAATATAAGTGATGGACATGGATTATCGCTACTCGATACTCTGGCACTCGTACCCTTATTGATTTCTGCGGTGTGGATCCAGAAAGGTCTATGGGGAAGAAGAATTTATTTATTCAACAAGATCACCATGTATCCCGGTTCAGCCAGTCTTCTAATATTTTTTATAGGCCTTGGATTAGGATTACTCATTGCGTCAGCTTTCAATAATTTCTATTATTGGTGGGCAGTCGGAGGTCTGACATTTATCTTTATCCTGCTTTATGTGGTTCTTATTTCAGGCAAAATGAACAAATTATAACAATTGCCCAATACCGGTTTTACTTCAGAAGCGCATTTAATCTGATATGGAAATAAGGCCATCAGGAGTGGAGCAATCTGGCTTCCTGAGGTAATTCCGTCTTCCTAATTTAAATTTAGATCGAAAATCCATACATTTGTGTGATTTATTAACTCAATCTAAAATATCTCATGAAGCCTTACTCTTTCATCTTTTTAATTGCATTTCTTTTATACCAGCCGGCTTGCGCCCAAAAAAGCGACTTAGCAGAAAAGATCCTCTCGGACGACAGATTCGATGTTATAAAAGAAAAAGGATTGAGCCTGCTTTCTACCGGATTTAATGCGGGTTCCGGATACCAGGAGGTGTGGATCAGGGACTTTAATACATTTATTGTTTATTCCTTAAAGGTGCGTCCTCAGGAAGAAGTGCGTGAAGTCCTTTTGCGGTTCCTCTACTTCCAGGGATTTGACGGGAACATCATTGATGGATACCAGCAGATTGGAGAAAACGAAAACATTGACTATTACGGGAGATATGAAAGATATGATATGCCGGGTTATGCGTTTCATAAGAATACGGTGGAAACAGATCAGGAAACGTCGCTCGTTCAGGCATTTTTCAAATATGTAGATGTTAGCGGTGACAAGTCTATCCTTGAAGAAATGATCAATGGGAAAAAAGCCATAGACCGGCTTGAATTGGCTATGGAATTTCTGATGAAGCATCGCTTTAATCAAACTTACGGACTGATATGGGGGGCTACCACAGCTGATTGGGGTGATGTTCAGCCTGGTCACACCTGGGGTGTTAAGCTTGATGAATATTCCATTCCGGCCATCGATATTTATGACAATGCCATGTTTATGATTGCAATTGAAGACTTCTTATACTTAAAAGGATCCGGTGCTGACGCTAAAATGTGGGAAAAAAGGTATGAGGATATAAGTAAAAATGTCAGAAAGCATCTCTGGGATAAAAAAAACCAGAAATTCATCCCACATGTGTATATCAACGCAAAGGCATTTCCTGAAGTAGCCGATGAAAATAAAATATTTTACCATGGGGGGACAGCGGTTGCAATTGAAGCCGGATTATTGAATGACACGGAAATTAAGGTTTCCCTGGATAAAATGAGGCAGAATGTTTTGGATGCCAAGGCACAGAGTATCGGCCTCACCCTATATCCGGTTTACCCGGAGAACAGTTTCATGAACAAAGGAATGGGCCCCTGGAGTTATCAGAATGGAGGCGACTGGACTTGGTTTGGAGGAAGGATGATCACAGCACTGGTAAAAAACGGCTTTATTGAGGAGGCATATAACGAATTAAATCCCATGATCGATCGTGTCATAGCAAATGAGGGATTTTATGAATGGTATACCGTTGATGGGGAACCAAAAGGATCGGGATTATTCCGGGGCTCGGCGGGAGTACTGCTCGAAGCGATCGAAGCACTCGAAAGCTGGGCGGAAAAAAATTAATCCTTTCTTTAAAATCTGCGTATTGAAGTGCAAATCCTTCCTTAAAACCTAACGATTTTAAGGAAAATTGAACAAATTTGTGCGCCTTTAATTGAAGAAGTATGTTTTTTGCACAGAATTTTCAGAATAAGCATATTTAAACTTAATTAAACTAATATTATGTCAGATAATAAATCAAATAAGTTATCGAGACGATCTTTTATTGAAAAGTCTGCGATCAGTGCAGCCGGATTGACGCTTGTGCCTACTTTTAAAGGTTTCAGCGCCAATGACAACATCAATCTTGGATTTATCGGTATGGGGCGTCAGGCGATGTTCCTCCTCAATGGTTTTATTGGCCTGGAAGGAGTAAAAGTAGTTGCCGGAAGTGATGTATATGGTATCAAACGGCAGAGATTTGAAAACCGGGTAAATGACTTTTACAAGAAAAAGGGGACTAGCGTGGACGTTAAAACCTATGAAAAATATCAGGACGTGCTTGCCCGTGAGGATATCGATGCAGTAGTTATTGCTGTTCCGGATCACTGGCACGCTTTGATCGCGATCGATGCCTTAAAATCAGGAAAAGATGTTTATCTTGAAAAGCCCCTGACTTTCACGATTCTGGAAGGTAAAACACTTGTAAAAGCGGTTCGTAAATACGATAAAATCCTTGCCGTAGGAAGTCAGCAACGTTCTGATCCAAATTTCCAGCATGCCGTAAAATTGGTGCAGGACGGACAACTTGGCGAGATTGAAAAAGTATACTCTTATGTTGGCGCACCTCCTACGCCTTACGACCTTCCCAGGGAGATCCTGCCCAGTGACCTGAACTGGGACTTATGGCTGGGACCAAATCCGTATGTTCACTACAACCATGAGCTGGCACCGCCGATTTCATTAGATCCTCCAAAAAATGAAACACTCTGGGGTGCCTGGAGATGGTATAAGGAAATGGGTGGTGGATTTACTACCGACTGGGGAGCTCATATGTTTGACATCGCACAGTGGGGCCTTGGTGAAGATCGAGGTGGCCCTGTTGAAATAATACCAGCAGGATATAAGGATTATAAATACCTTACTTACAAATACGCCAGCGGTATAACGATGACGGAAGAGCCATTTAATGATAAAAAGACCAAAGGTGTTAAGTTCCAGGGGAAAGATGGTTGGATCGAAGTTTCCAGAGGATATTTTAAAGCCTCTGACAAGAAATTCAATTCTAATGTGAAGCAGGAATCCGGGCCCTATGAAACCAAGATACCGCACCAGGTGAACTTTATAGAATCAGTAAGGGCTCATAAGGATCCTCAGGTTCCGGTTGAAACAGGTCATAATACCTGCGTAACCTGTACACTGGGGAATATTTCCTATGATCTGGGAAGACCGGTAAAATGGGATCCTAAGAAACAGGAATTCGTTGATGATCCTCAAGCTGAGCTATACATGCACAGGGAATATAGAAAAGGATATAAATTACAGGATATTTAAAGAAACCTCCAGAATTAAAATTTAAGGCTCTGATCGTCGGTTCAGGGCCTTTTTTTATATAATGAAAAACTGATGTTGTTTATCTAATATCTGCCTTTCTTCGGTGATTAATGTTAATCACCACCAGGTCAATTCATACTGTGGACTCATAATTTCTTGCGTGATTTCGGGAATTCTAGTGATCAATATTTCGCTGCCTGACAGCTTCGAACAATACTATCCCTGTGCTGACCGAGACATTCATTGAATCTACTATTCCTTTCATAGGAATTATGATATTCTGATCAGATTGTTTTAACCATGAATCAGACAATCCGGTAGCTTCAGTACCCATTACTATGGCTGAAGGAACAGAGTAATCGATATCAGTATATGGCTTTGAAACCGTCAGGGCTGTACAATAGATCTTGATTTTATTTATTTTCAACCAGTTTATAACAGATTCCGACTCACTTACGCCCACCTGTGTCGAAAACACAGCCCCCAGACTGGACCGGATAACATTTGGATTATATACATCGGTTCTGGTATCGCTGATGATCAATGCATCGATGCCAGCTGCATCTGCAGTTCTCAATATAGCTCCAAGATTGCCGGGCTTTTCCACGGCATCGATTACAAGAATTAATGGATTATCAGACAGTTTGATCTCATTCAGATCATGATTTTTGGGTAGGGCCCAACCAATGACACCCTCTGTAGTGTCCCGGTAAGCCATATGTGCATATACTTTAGGGCTCACATAATCTATTTCACAGGTATCCTGGATCAGGCTTAAAAGTGGCTCAGAGCCGTGGTGTTTTAGGTCGGATTCAGAGCCGTGGTTTTTTAAGTCGGATTCAGAGCCGTGGTGTTTTAAGTCGCGCTCAGCATTTTGGTGCTTTGATCTTGATATAGAATTGGGAGTTTCCAGGTCCCCCTCAAAAGTTGGAAATTTCCTCCCTCCTTCATACAATTCCCTGCAAATGAAGATTCTTTCAAAAGTATATCCGGCCTGGATCGCCCGGGTAACTTCCTTTTGCCCTTCCACAAGAAACAAATTCTGCTTTTTTCGCTCCCTGGGCTTTTGTAGCATGATTGTATTCTTCACCTTCTGGTTCCGGGTGCTGGCAATTGTCTCTAAAGAATGTAGGTTTTGGTCCATACTTTAAAAATAAGAAATAAAGTGAACCTTCAAGGAATAAATTAGAATATTAAACTGGGTGGATCGGTAATTACAGAATACATTTAATATAAACTGAACCAAGTATTATAATAAAAACAGAATGTAGAATGTATCATATTCATGTATTTAAAAGCATATCGCCCTCACGCAGCCCTGACTATGTTACAATTTATATCATTTTTTGACTTGACTTTATTACAAATAATGTATTTATTTACCTTGACTTTATTACAAATATTTAGTATAATTACTTAGTTTTATAAACCGAAGCTTCTTAAATACAGACACTATGATCTTTAAGAGACATGCTTTGATGCATTTACAGGAATGGAAAAAGAATCCAGCTTCTAAGCCCTTAGTACTGCGTGGAGCCAGACAAGTAGGAAAAACAACTCTTATCAGGGAATTTTCGAAATCATATAAAAACCGCATATTACTTAATCTTGAAAAGCCACCTGACAAGGCTTTCTTTGAGAACTATAATGAACCAAAAATTATCCTGGAGTCTATTTTTTTAACGAGAAACTTATCTTTTTCTAATCTCAACAATACCTTATTATTTATCGACGAGATCCAGGAATCTCCAGGCGCAATTCAAATGTTGAGATATTTTCATGAAGAATATCCAAGTCTGCATGTTATTGCAGCTGGATCGTTGCTTGAGTTTTCTATAAAGAAGATAAAAAGCTTTCCTGTTGGAAGGATTGAGTACCTGTATCTTCATCCTTTAAATTTTCACGAGTATCTTGAAGCCATAGGTCAACAAGAAGCTGCTAATTATTTGAATAAAGTACCTAATGATACATATGTCTATAATACCCTCAAAAATTTATTCAATCAGTATGCCATAATTGGAGGGATGCCAGAAGTTATAAAAACATATATCGAAAAAGGAAGCATTACCGAATTACCCAGAATTTATGAAAGTATTTGGACTACATATAAACATGATGTAATTAAGTATTCTTCCAACGAAACTGAACGAAAAGTAATTAAGCACATAATGTCTACTGCGCATTTGTATATTGATCAAAGAATTAAATATCAGAATTTTGGAAAGTCACATTATAGATCTAGAGAAGTAGGTGAAGCTATTAGGAATTTAAACGATGCTAAAGTTATTCAACTTATTCACCCAACAACTGATGTAGAGATCCCTTTGAAACCAGATATTAGAAAGTCACCGCGATTACAATTTCTCGATACAGGAATTGTCAATTATGAACTTGGAATTCAAGCTGAAATGCCATCATTCGAGGACCTGAATTACGCTTATAAAGGTGCTATAATACCTCATTTAATAACCCAGGAATTAATTTCTTTAAATTTCTTAAAAGATAAAAAACCATATTTCTGGATACGGGAGAAAAAACAATCCAGCGCTGAAATCGATTTAGTATTCGATTTTGAAGGAAAAGTAATTCCAATTGAGATTAAATCAGGAAAAGCAGGGACATTGAAATCCCTTCATCAGTTTATTGATCGAAGTAATCACCCTTATGCAATCAGAATGTATGCTGGGGATTTTGTCGTTCAAAAAGCTAAAACACCAAATGGTGTTCCCTATTTACTAATGAATCTACC
>CAYMFU010000298.1:0-4954 GCA_964389805.1 uncultured Roseivirgaceae bacterium
ACAAAATCAATGATATGCGAATTTGTAATGGTACATTTTTGACTATTATCTGTCTCTCCCAGAAAAGCGTGAGTAAATTTTTTAATATTCCTGTTCCACTCCCTGTCAACATCCGATGAAATTCTCACTTCTTCAAGTTCCCTGACTATTCTATTAAGTTGAACTTCCAACATATTGTCCCGGGGGAGAGAATCTAAAGCCATGAATTTATTGACATATGAAACGTGAGAAATGACTAGCGGTAATGGTAAATTTGCAGGGATCTTTAAATGAAAATAACCGGAATCATCAGAATATGTGCCAGCCTGGTAATTAGCAAAGAAAATATTCGCTGCAGCAACAGGATTGCCCGTCTGGATATCGGTAATTTTCCCCTTGATATCCTGCCCATGGCCAGATATGAAAAAGGCCAAATAGATTATATTTAGACAGATAATAGTTCTTCCAGACATCAGCATTAAAAATATTTATCTTATTATACGAAAACCATTAAAAAACTATCGGTTCGGCATATAGTTGTTCAAAATAATCATCAAAAATATGAAATATTGCTATCTTTGATATAAGAAAACTGTTAGATATAAAATTTCTAATTTTTGATCCTGGAGATCCAAAATAATTAGAAAAATGTGAACTTTTTTTTTAAGAATTTCATTCTAATATATAGATAGGGCTTAATTTTTTTTGGTATGAAATATGTAAATTCTTTCATTTTTGTTTTGATTTTGTTGATCAATAGCTGTTATACAAATGAGGAGGAAACCTATAATGGTACACTTAGATTTGAAATAGAGCACCAAGTGCAACATGTTCCTCTTGAGGTGGACAATATGATCTACACAAATGCAGCTGGAAATCAATATGAGATCTCTGAAATCCAATGGTTTATTTCTGATGTTTCACTTGTTGATACCGACGGTTTAATCCATTCGTTGTCAAATTCTGACTGGATTCATTATATTGACACGGATTTGCCTGAAACCCATTCCTGGACGATCATGGACGGAGTAAAGCCAGGTGAATACGAAATGATCAAGTTTGTGTTTGGGATTAAAGGAGAAAGGAATGCGCCCATTATGTTTACAGATCCTCCGGAGAGTAATATGATATGGCCTTATTTCATGGGTGGCGATGAAGGCGGGTATCATTATATGAAGCTGAATGGATTTTGGGAGGATAAACAATCACAAAGAACACCATTTAACTTCCACATTGGAGTGGGTCAGATTTATGATGAAAATGCACGTATTACAGGCTTTATTCAGAATTGGTTTGAAGTTGAATTGCCCTTATCTTCTTTTACAATGCCGGCAGGCGGGAATGTGACCGCTCAGATCATAATGAGCATTGAAAATTGGTTTAAAGAGCCATATAAATATAACCACAATGTTTTTGGCGGAAGTATTATGGATAATCAGGACGCAATGGGCCAGATAAAAGCTAATGGTAAGGATGTGTTTACTACAGTGATTAAGTGATAATCTGATAGGGTGGGACGTATCAGGTTCTATATTCCGGTAGTTTTTATTGGAATCGCCGCTTATTTGGGATATCTGTTTTTTATCACGAAATCCCTTTCACCGATCCTAACGCCATATCCAATACCACAACTTAAATTTTTCCCGAAAAAACTTAATATTCCTGAATCTAATCCGCTTACCAGAGAGGGCGTAAAGCTTGGAAGATATCTCTTTTATGATGGAAGATTATCAGGGTCGGATAATCCTGATTCTTTAAAAAGTTGCGCTTCATGTCATATTCAATCACTGGGATTTGGATCTGATATAAAAGTCGTTGCCGGGAAAGGATATCCATGCGGAGTCACAAAACAGGGACAAGATATACATGGAAAAGAACTGCATGTGACTTTGCCACTTACCAATCTGATGCACAATACTAACGGTTATTTCTGGAATGGTTTTATCCATGAACAAAACAGTTATGAAGACGAAGGTATTGAAACTGATTACAGGAACCTGGAATCAATTGTTTGGATAAGCATAGTTTCCGAAGAGGGATTAGGTGCTGATATTAACCGTATGCAGGATCTTATTGGATCTGATGAAATTTATAAATCTCTATTTAAGTCTGCGTTTGGTAATGAAGAAATTACATTGGGCCAAATTACAAAAGCAATTTCACAATTTATTCGAACGATCACTGCCTCAGATTTTAAATTCTATCATTTTATGGAAGGGAATGCCGAACTGAGTGAAAGTGAGCAACGGGGTTATGAATTGTTTTATTCCGAAAAGGCAGGTTGTTTCCATTGCCATGCAAGTTCAATGATGATGACGACAAATCAGTATTACAACAATGGGAAGAAGCCTGAATATCAGGAAAATTGTGATAGGTATGCAGTTACTTTAGATCCCAGGGACCAGGGTGCTTATCGCGCTCCATCCTTGATAAATTGTGCTATAAATGGGCCCTATATGCATGATGGCAGCTATTCGACCCTCGAAGAGGTAATTGAATTTTATTCCGAAGATATCCATAATTCAGAATTAGTGGATCCCCTGGTAAAAGGATTGAATGAGGGTGGTATTCACCTGAATACTCAGGAAAAAATGGATCTGGTAAATTTCCTCCACACCCTAACAGATTATACCATACTCTCCGATACGTCTTATGCCTGTCCTGACACATTAGGAAAGTTTGGGGTCCGGCAACAAAGATAGGTATTGAAATTGTCGTTTGAGAAAGATGCTGCATGTCTTGTGCAACTCCAATGTCTTTCATGTCATCTGTCCTCAAATATTTAGAGTAGTCAATCCGGAGTAGAGGTCAAGTACATTAGATCAGAATAAAATAATCTGAGGTTAGATATAGGAAGTTGGTTTTATTTTATGGGATCTGGTGATGTTTAGCAGCAAAAATTAAATGGTCTGAAAATGGGCACAAAATTTGGTGTATTTTTGTGTTAAAGAATTATGGTGATGGATATAAGGTGAAGCGAATCCCGCTGTAACGGGACGAGTTCCATGCCTGCATAACGGAGTTCAGGTATTTCGGCACGCAGGCATGTGACCTTAAAAATTAAGGTTAAAGGATATGAAAAGGATTACAGGGATCTTAATTCTAATTGCATCGATATTTATTGGATGTGATTCTGCGACGGAACAGAATGGTTATGGTAATCTGGTATTACATTTTGAACATCGGGTAGATAATAGTGCTGCTGCCTATGATATGATGATATATGAGAATGCCGCAGGTAATAACTATGAAATAACAGAAATTCAGTGGTTTATTTCTGACCCGATCCTGATAGAGAAAGACGGTGGGGAATGGCCGCTTGGAGCGGATGACTGGATCCACTATATTGATACAGACATTGAATCCTCCATCAGATGGGAGATCTCCGAGAAGATACAAACTGGAGAGTATACCGGGATTAAATTCACATTTGGCATTAAAGGTGAAAGAAACACACCCGGCATATTTAACGACCCCCCTGAAAGCAATATGATCTGGCCCTATCATATGGGAGGTGACGAAGGAGGTTATCATTATATGAAACTGAATGGTTTCTGGATGAAAGGGGAAATTGAAAGGACTCCATTTAACTTTCACGTTGGCGTTGGACAATTATATGATCAGGAGAATAATATTATTGGATTTGTGCAGAACTGGTTTGAGTCCGCAATATCAGTATCTGGCTTTGATGTTAAGGATGCTGGTGTCACAGAACTTAAAATAGTCATGAACATTGAAAGCTGGTTTACAGGGCCACATGTATATGACCATGAAGTGTATGGAGGTAAGATCATGAACAACCAGGAGGCAATGGGTAAGATAAAGGAAAATGGCAATAATGTATTTACTCTGGAAGTTTATGAGGAATAATACTTGTCTGATATATAGTAAGAATTTTGGCAAAAGGATTGCACTTTGTTTATTCCTGTTGCCATTATGGATGTTGTCTTCCTGTGACAATAATGAGGATATTCTACCTGAAATTCCAACTCCGTATGTATTTGAAGAAGTAAAACATTTTCCAACACAATTAAATATCCCGCACCAGAACCCGACAACAGTTGAAGGTGTTGAACTGGGGCGCTACCTGTTTTATGATGGACGACTTTCAGGAAGAGACCATCCGGATTCCCTGATGTCCTGCGGTACATGTCACATACAATCTCAGGGCTTTGAAGTTAGCATCAACCATCCCAAATTTACTGATGGCCATCCCTTTGGTTTGCCTACCCCTGACTACCCCGAGGGAAAGAAGACTCCGCATATGACCATGCCATTATTCAATCTGGTATATAATTCAAGCGGATACTTATGGAATGGATTTATTCACGAATCCAATGGACAGGCCGGGATGGAAGGATTTGAATTCATGGGACATGATGATTTGAATTATAAATACCTTGAATCGCTCGTCTGGATGGCTATTGTTGCGGATCATGAAATAGCAGGATCGATAGAGCAGACTGTGGAAATGATAGCTTCTATAGATAAATATAAGCCCATGTTTAAAGCCGCATTTGGCTCTGAGGAGGTAAATATTGATAGAATTAGTAAAGCCATCGCACAGTTTGTCCGTACACTTGTTGCCAGTAACTTTAAATTTTACAAATATGTCAGGCATGAAGTGGAACTTAATCCTTCTGAGCTGAGGGGTTATGAATTGTTTTTCTCTGAAGAAGCCGATTGTTTCCATTGCCATTCCGGATCCCTGCTGATGACAACCAATGATTACTATAACAATGCAAAAGATACCGTTTTCGAAGATTCCCGGGACCGGTTTGCAGTAACAAATAATCTCATGCACACAGGGGCATACAGGGCTCCTTCCCTCATTAACTGCGAGATCAATGGACCGTATATGCACGATGGCCGGTTTAAAACCCTTGATGAAGTGATTGATTTTTACTCTGAAGGACTGGTTTATTCTGACTACGTAGATCCTTTGATGAAAAATGTGCGCGAGCATGGAGTGCTA
>CAYMFU010000299.1:0-3671 GCA_964389805.1 uncultured Roseivirgaceae bacterium
AGCAAACCTGGAGAGGTTCATAACAAAAAGTGTGACAGCGATCCAAGTTGAAGATGTTTCTTTGAGTTTGGCCTTTATTTGATTGAGAGAGAATGATTGTTTGGCATTTCCTATTCGCCCTTCAATATGGTTTCTTTCAGCGTATTCCTGTTTTTCTTTTCGTTTTTGAGCCGCCGTTTTGGAAACGGGCCGCCCTTTGGGAGTAGCGGTTAGTCGGATGTTTCGTTCCTTGCACCAAGTTCTATTTTCATTGGTAGCATAGATTTTATCTGCCTGGATAAGTTCCGGGTAGTATCCCAGCAATAGCTTGTAAGTCTCGGCTTGTTTTTGCAAGTCCTTGCTTTCATGGTAGGCATCCCAACTAAGTGTTTCATGGGTCATATATCCTTCTATGAGCGAAAGCCCCAATTTAGTGTATATATTAATTAAAAAGGGGGCCACATTTCAATTGAAAAGTATACCACTTATTGATAACAGATAAGAAGGAGAAATCCTTTTTATTT
Source organism: uncultured Roseivirgaceae bacterium (assembly GCA_964389805.1). GTDB lineage: Bacteria > Bacteroidota > Bacteroidia > Cytophagales > Cyclobacteriaceae > JAGTVG01. The sequence continues at coordinate 504 of CAYMFU010000299.1, forward strand.
AAACATGATAAGTATGTATACAAAACAAGAAATCATAATAAGGTATTTAAGAGAAGGCAAGAGTCAGCGACAGATATCGCGTGAGTTGCAGATCAATCGAAAGACAGTTAAGAAATATGTTGATTCTTATAATTCAAAACAAAAGCGTGAACCAGAGGGAGAAGGAAATATCCACGGATATTTATCGGAGACACTGAAGTATAGCTGTCCAAGACGTCCGAAACGTTCCTTAACCATAGAGATCCAGGAACAAATAGATCAACTGCTGGAGGATAATGTCAGAAAGCGCAGGAATGGCCTTCATAAACAGGTATTGAAGAAGTGCGATATTCTGACGGCATTACATCAGAAAGGCCATAAGATTGGCTATACGACTGTCTGTAACTACATCAGCAGTAAGGAGAAAAGATCATCCGAAGCTTTTATCCGTCAACGCTACAAGCCAGGATCGGTTTGTGAGTTTGATTGGGGTGAAGTAAAGATAAACATCAATGGTAAGCGCACGGTACTGCAAATGGCCGTATTTACTTCGGGATATAGTAATTATCGCTATGCCTGTCTGTATTACCGCCAGGACACCCTGGCCTTTATGGAGTCTCATGTAAAGTTTTTTGCTCATACAGGCGGGGTATACCACCAGATGGTATATGACAATATGCGCGTTGCTGTAGCCCGCTTTGTTGGCAGGAATGAAAAAGAACCTACCCAGGCATTGATCAATCTGAAGGGGCACTACCAGTTTCATCATCGTTTTTGTAATGCCTACCGGGGTAATGAGAAAGGCCATGTAGAACGCAGTGTGGAATATATTCGCAGAAAAGCATTTGGGTTCAGGGATGAGTTTTCATCAATGGATCAGGCGGAAGAATACCTTTGCGGGGTTGTTGATCAACTCAACAGTACCCCAAGGCAACAAACAAGTAAAACCTCATCGGAATTGTTTGATCATGAGAAGAAGGAGCTCTGGGATGTTACAAGTCCCTTTTCCTGTTATTCCACAGAACAGTTAAGAGCAGATAAATATGCGACTGTAAGCTATTGTTGTAACCGATATTCTGTTCCGGATCACCTTGTAGGTGAATTTGTAGAAGTCAAGATTTTCAGTGATAAACTAAAGATATATCACAAGGATAAGCCAATAGCTACCCATAAACGAAGCTATGGAGCCCATACATGGACCATCAGCCTGGATCACTACCTGGATACCTTACACAAAAAGCCTGGTGCATTAACTAATAGTGAAGCATTAGCCCAGAGTTCGGATTATTTAAGGCAGATGTATCAGAAGTATTACCAGCAGTGCCCAAAGGATTTTATTGAGCTTTTACTTTATTGTCGCAAACATAGCATCGGCAAGAACAAACTGTTTGATGCCGAGCAAGCATTGTTAAGGCTCTGTCCGAGGGATATAAGTACAGAAAAGCTCACTGCCCTGCTGGGCAACAACACCTCATCCATGCCCGGGATGGTTCATGGCAATGATAAAAAGATCCAGGAAGCATCAGTAGCTCATTTATTGGCACTAACAAATCTTGTAGAAAATTAAAAACTGAAATATCATGACAACAGAAATAAAAGAACAAATCATCAAATACAGTAAAGAATTACGCCTTCCTACATTCAGGGGAGAATTTGAGGCGTATGCTGTTGAGGCAGCAAAACAGGAAGATAGCTATGAGGAATATCTACTTGGCTTAATGGAAAAAGAATTCTATACCAGGGTAGAAAACCGGAAAAAATCACAGATACGCCAAGCCGGGTTTCCACAGAAGCACTATCTGCATGACTTAAAAAAGGATCTTCTTCCTGAAAATGCCAGGCAAAAACTCCCATTACTTGAAAGGCTTGATTTTATAAAAGAAGGACAGAATATTGTATTGGCAGGAAATCCCGGTACGGGTAAAACACATATCGCCACCGGGTTAGGAATAAAAGCATGCCAGCAAAATTACAAAGTGCTTTTTACTACCGTACCCCGATTGATCACCCAACTGAGGGAATCGCATTCGGAACGTACCCTAAGACAGTTTGAATATCGGTTTGAAAAATATGATCTGGTTATATGTGATGAGTTTGGCTACGTTTCCTTTGATAAGCAGGGAGCCGAAATGCTATTTACGCACCTCTCATTGCGTGCAGGAAGAAAATCGACCATCATCACCACCAACCTGTCATTTGACCGTTGGAGTGAATTGTTTGGCGATCCTGTACTGACCTCGGCTCTGGTGGACAGGCTCACACATAAAGCATACATCATCAACATGAATGGTGAGTCATTTAGACTCAGAGAAACTAAAGAATTATTGAAGAAATGAAAAAAATAAAACATCGTGCCAGGGCGCCCACAAGAACAGGAGAGAAAAGGGGTACCCCTTTTCTCTCCTGTTCTTGATAATTAAATAAAAGTGGTATACTTTTAAACTGAAACCCTGGTATACTTTTCAAATGAAATAAACAGAAATTCAATTTTCTTGCTTTACCTGGCTTCACTGATACCCTGGCATCGGGATCTGTAGGGCTGTAATGTGTTTTGTTGGATGTATACTTGCTTTTCTTGGAGCTGGCTCCTGGATGTTGATCTTGATCTTTGCTCCATTTGTCTTGCGTGGTTTTCAAGTCCCTGATCTGCTCTTTGGAAGCAGTGATCTTTTGCTGATCTTCTGAAGCTTTATTGGTTTTTACAGGACGATCAGCCTGACTCATGATCCTTACCTTCTTCAAATGTTCCTCCAGCGTTTCCTCTGGTACTTTCAATTCCAGACTTTCCATGGAGGCGTTGGCTTTAATCATGGCTGAGTCAATGGTTTGGGTATGTCCGGCTACCATGCCTTTGTCTACACACTTTGTGAAGACCTTATTGAACACCTCTTCAAACACTGGCTCTGGAAATAGCTGCCTGGTTCTGCTAATGGTACTGTGCCAGGGCAGTTCTTCGTCAATATCGTAATCCAGAAAAAACAGGATATCCATTCTCATAGCACAATGGTTGATCAGCTTTCTGTCACTGATGATGTTCTCCAGATAGCCAACTAAACATATCTTAAAAAAGACAACAGGATCGATAGATTTCTGACCACATTTACCATAATACGATTCGGTGAGTTTATACAGAAATTGAAAATCGATGGCGCGTTTTAGTCTTCTGTAAAAGCTGTCTTTAGGAACTCT
>CAYMFU010000300.1:0-3627 GCA_964389805.1 uncultured Roseivirgaceae bacterium
GATTTAATATTGGCTGAAAGCGAGGCATAACGGTTTACATCTATGTCGTTTCCTAATACGCCTGCAATTTTAGACATGATCACGGCATCATGATAGTAATAGGCAGTTGTGATCAGCTCCGGTGGAGTGCTAGCTCTGACAGGCACCCAGTCACCTAATCCCCAACGTACAATATTATCTTCAGCAGTTTTGGAAAGAAATTCTATATACCTCTTCATCGCGGGGTAGTATTTTTGAAGTATCTCCCTGTCGCCAGTATATACATATATTTTCCAGGGAAGGATAAGAAGGGCATAATCCCAGGCAGGTCCATTACCCCAGTAATATCCCCAGCCCCCTGTTGGAACAATCGCAGATACCATCCCAGTTGGCAATTGTGAATCGACAATATCGTTTAACCATTTATCATATGAGTTCACTACATCATAATTATATAAAGCCATGTCGCTGGCAAGCTGTGCGTCACCTGTCCATCCATTTTTCTCACGATGTGGACAATCGGTGGGATATCCATGGAAATTGTTCATGAAAGACCATTCTGTGGCACTTTGAATACTGTTCAGCAATTCGTTCGAGCTGGAGAAAGTACCTGTTTTTAACATCGATGTGGTCACTGCACAAGCCATGATGTTATTCATGGCTAATTCATCAAAGCCCTCGATCTCAACGTATTGAAAACCATGATAGGTAAACCTGGGATGCCAGGATTCCGGGCCTCCTCCTTTTGTAATGTATACATCGGTTTGGAAGGGAGATTCTGCGACCAGACCATCGATGTTTCTCTGATCCACACTGCCATCCGGATAGAGTTTTTCACCATATTTGAATTTGATTCTTCTGCCAGCCGTTGTATTCGCCGAAAACTCAATGAATCCTGCCATATTTTGCCCAAAATCGCATACCAGCGTATTGTATGGTGTTTTATGGATCCTTTTTGGTTTGATCTCTTTGAAGATCTTAATTGGAGGAAGAGTTTGTGCGACCATTTTCCCTTCCGGTCCTCTAACTTTCCTGACCGGGAACCAGTGGTTTTCATAAAATCCGGGAATGCTCCAGCCGGATTGTTCCAAAGTGGCGTCATATTCTTCCCCTTGTCGTATGCTATTAAATATAACCGGTCCGGGACTGCATGTCCAGGATGTATCGCTAAGCACTTGTTGTATGGTGCCCATGCTGTTTGCAATTCGGATTTGCAGCTGGAATGTGGGATCAGCGCGCCAGGGAGATCTGTCAAAACTCCATACTCCCCGGGAAAACATATTATACCATCCATTCCCCAGTATTACACCCACAGCATTCAAACTGTCGTTGAGATATTCAGTAATGTCATGGGTCACATATAAGACATTTTTATCATAAGCCGTAAAGGCAGGGTCCAGTATGTTATCTCCCACCTTCTGGCCATTTATATATAGCTCATAATAGCCAAGCCCGCTAATATATGCCCTGGCAGATTTTGCATTACCATCAATAATGAATTCCTTCCGAAATATCGGGGCGGGTTCTTCGCGTTCAGGAGGTGCATCTTTCGCAATCTGTTTCCTTTGCTGATCGCGTTTACTCCAGTCAAATAACCGGGGTGCACTGATCCAATCTGCCCGCCATAATTCGGGGTTAAGCAATCCCATCTCCCATTTAGCAGTTTTACTGTATTTAGAGGAATTTTCTGATTTATCCCATATTCTTACCTTCCAGAAATATCTTTTTCTGGATTTCACTTCCGGACCATTATATTTGATGTTAATCGATTGTTCCGAGCTGACCTTGCCGGAATCCCATATATCTCCTTCATTCTTATCCAATAAAAAAGGAGTGCTGGACACGAGGATCTGATAGGCTGTCTGATAATTTTCAGGAATATCGGATTCTGCTATCCATGTAAAACCGGGATTAATATTATCTATTCCCAGGGGATCAATTCTATTATCAGTCAAAAGTTTAGTAAACGTGATGTCATTATACCGATCAGATTTCTTTTCCATACAGGAGTTAAGTATCAGAACGACTAACATTAAGGCTATAGAAATAGGTCTCATTTTCATTAGATTAATAGATTAATAAATTTTCAGGATTTGACAAAACAGTAATAATCCTTCATTGATCAAATATTCAAAGCTTTTTTAATGAAAGCATTAAATTTCAAAGCAAATACATTTATGATTAACAATTCCTATGTATGTTCCACTCAAATATTTCCCTATATGGATACCTCCACAAAAGCTTAATCTTCCCAGGCTTCTTTTAAAAACCGAATGAAGTTCTTATGCATGATATTTTCAATATCTCCCTCAGAGTATCCTCGTGACATTAGAAGTTCAGGCAATTTTTGCAAGTCAGCAATTGTTTCCAGATCGTGAGGACATTGTTCCTTCCCGAAAGCACCATCCAGGTCTGATCCGATTCCCACGTGGAAGGCATTTCCGGCTATCTGGCATATATGGTCCAGGTGGTCGATCAGAACATTGAGATTAATTTCCATCTCTTCAGGGCTTGACTTTCCGCGAACCCAGCCAGGTTTCATCATCCATGCATCCATGGCAACTCCGATTATAGCGCCACGTTCCAGGAGTGCCTTAATTTGATCGTCTGTAAGCTGCCGGTTGTGATCAACCAGTGACCTCACATTACAGTGGCTTGCCCAGACGGGACCTTTGAAATGGCCCAGCGCATCCCAGAAACTTTCCTCACATAAATGTGTTGTATCCAGGATGATGTTCAGGTTTTCCATTTCATCTAAAAGCTCGATGCCTTTAGCTCCTAACCCACCAGAAGCATCAGTCCCTTGTGCATATGTTCCAGAGCCATAATGAGCAGGCCCCAGGGCGCGTAATCCTTGTTCGTAGCTTTTTTCCAGATAATTCATGTTGATGATTGAATCGGCACCTTCAAGGCTTAATATATAACCAATAGGATTTTTGCCCGTTTCCTCATTACCCATCCATCTTTTCATTTGATTATACAATGAGGAGAGGTTGATCACCTGTATCATTTCACCTTCTTCCTCCATTGCCTTATACCAGGCTAACTGGGCTTGAGTCTGGGCCCAGGCCTGTTCAGGTGAGTTCCATCCCGGCAGACTACTTCCTCTCTTCACATAACGTGCTATTTGAGTAGCAACAACCAGACCTATATTTCCTTCCCTCATTTCCGGGAAGGCAACGGTTCCTTTACCCCTGTCGGGTTTATCATTCAAACCGTTTTCCATTTCCCGGATCTCATGAACTGTTTTCCTCAGATCGCGATTCCATTCCATCGCGTTCATGCTCAGATCGAGGTGTGCGTCAAATATTAATTGCATAATCAGTAATTGATTTTTCTATTCCTGGCTATTACTTTCCAGTGATCGATAATTTGTTGGTTTTCCGCAACAGCCACCTCATTATATAAAGCTGTAGTAGGACATATATGATAAGGCAGGCCATATATTACATCACCTATGCCCAATTCAGCATCTCCTGTATTCTCAACCACCAGATGTTCTTCACTATGGCCTACAGGCCTCAATCCTGAGGTATTTAAAAAAACTATCCTGTTCTCTAATGAATTCTCTGATGCAATTGCCTTATGCCCAAGATCCAGACAATATAGACCTTCGGCAGGATTTGAAGCTATTCTGGTAATCAGAAC
>CAYMFU010000301.1:0-4667 GCA_964389805.1 uncultured Roseivirgaceae bacterium
TAAAGACTTTATGAAAATAGTCCGGGTGTCATGTGACTTACGGCAGAATGAATTTAAAAACTCCGTTAAATACAAGGAATAAAATCAATTAGTTTATAATCAATCAGTAAATCCTGATCTCCTCGATGGGTTCAATCGCGCTGATCTTCCATATTCCATTCTCATTGACAAAAGATACCAGTGCGCGATACTGGTTCTGACGATAATGGGTATGGCCGAAATGATTCACGGATCCCCGAACTGTCCACATGGCATCTGCTCTAATGCCCTGGCCTTCTGAACGATTGACCTCAAATACTTCCAGGATATTCACTTCATCCACTTTGGCCCTGGCCCCTCCCCGGTTCTCAAGGGCCATCACCTGACGGTTCTGCAGGTATATATCCGTCAGTTGATCACCAGTTACACTCAGGGTAAGCCGATCATATACAGCATTTTCATCCCGCCGGTCAAAAGCCCGGTACACATTGGTCAGCAGGTCATTCAACAATACTCCCGTTTGTTCCTTAGAAGGCAACCAATTCGTAATAAATGGAACTGAGGCCCTGGTTCGTAAAAAAGGATACATAACAAATGCAAGGACCAGAAATCCGGCGATCAACCTGAGGTGTCTAAGCTGTCTGCTTCTGGACAGCATCACGAGTAAAACTATGACGATCCCAACAAAAAACACCAGTGAAAGCAGGGGAAGCGGGTAGGGCTCGACGGCTATGGCCTCGATCACAGGAACCTTGTAGCCCGCCAGGCGGTTTTTCCATTGAATATCCGTGTCCTCCGGGGTAAGAACTTTGGTAAACGCTCCATGGGCATCCACTACAGAAGCTTCAACCATCTGTACGGAATCTGTAAATATTGTCCAACTAACATCAATTGAATCCGGAAGGGTCTCAATATCATAAATGATGGTTATACCTACAATACCTTCCGGAACACTTTCCTCAACAGCTTTTTCCCGTATCGACACACCACCTCGGCTCAAATGCACGAAATTTACATTCATATCTCCTGGTTCATATCTTTCACCGTTTATCTGAACCTCAGCATTCTCGATAACATTTTGACTGACCGCAGCTTTTAATTCCTCCTGCAGTGTTACCGGGATAATCTCTTCCATATACCCGGGGTTAAATTCTCGCAGGACTTCTTCGGCCCTCATCAGGACCTCCTGTCTTACTTCATAGGGCTCCACGGAAAGGAACAACATAAAAGGTGTGGTCATGATCCCGGTACCACGCTGAACCTGCCGGCTTGAAGGATTTCCAGAAACGGGTATGTTCACAGTAATGGAAGATTTTGAAGAGCCGTAATCCAATACCTTTACTATGCCTGCACTTATGTTGTTCTGGTATATCAAAAGGATCAGAAAAATCGTAATAGCGCCTGTAGCGATACCGATCTTCCTCCCATCAGGCAGTACCTTCCTGACAACTGTCATGATCAACAATACAAGGAAGGCAAAAACGAAATGTACCAGGTCGATGGCTAAATTAAAGGCAAAAAGTGACTGGAGCCGTTGAATGGATTCAAGGGACAATTCAGAGATCTCATGAACGAAGGATATGCCATGAAAAAGGCCTGCGATGAATAAGGCGATGCCTTCGTACATAAATGCCCTGTTATACGCAAGGGTGTAGGAGTATATGCCTGCAATTATCAATATCAACAGATCGCTGTACAATAGATCAATGCCAGTCCATCCGAGTTCTGCAGCGATAAGGGCAGTAGCCTGTCCGAATGAAAACCAGAGAAGAAGCTTAAATACAGAAAAATCCTTCCTGCTTAAGACCAGCATCAGGATAAGCAATAAATGGATATAATGGAAGCTGATGTGGTTTCCGCCCATCAGAAAACCTTCCTCAAGGACCTCCCTGGTTGTTTTACTTGTTGGCATAACTTCCCCGAGAGGAATAAGGATACCATTCAGGGAGCGGTTAAAAAGTCCCTTAAAGGTTGACCCATCGAGCCATTGCGCTGTGAAATCGATCCCATTACGCAACCAGGGCAACAGTATTTCATCATCCGGGGAAAGACTCGATCCGGATGTGGAGAGGGTCATTTTGAGGGTGATCCATCCGGATTGGTTGGTAAAATCAAAATCCGTCATTTCAAAACGATCCGGCAGAACAGGTCTTTTTATGGTATTCAGTAAAACTTGAGGCACATCTGCTTCAAGAATGTAACTGGTATCCGTCTGCTGGATCAACCGGACTTTTGTGATCCCGGGATCATCGGCTAAAACCGTATGCCCATAACCCATTAAGACCACCCAGGCTATTATCGCGAATATAAAATAAAGGGTCCTCTTTCGATGCACTTTCTGCGGATAACCTCCCTGGGCGCTTATAGTATCCATTCGTAAAGCCTGAGATTTCATCTTATTCATTCTCTACAAAGGATATGGTATACCTTTCCCGGATCTTTTGATATTGCTGATCTTTTACCTGCATCTTTTTTTCTACAGACCATTCTCTTTCCACCTCATCCCATATCTCGGACAATTCAGGCACATATCCTTCGGTAAGCTCGCTGATATATACCAGATGATAGCCATAGGCCGACTCGACAGGTCCCTGCCATATCCCGGGTTTTAGTGTAAAGACCTCCTCGGTAAAAGATTTACCAAACAACCGTTCAACACTCCGGTAGCTTTCTTCTGAAAACTCATTCGGGATCAGGGCAAGGCCTTCAAAGCTTCTTTCATCCACTGGCAGGGTATCCTTAAGTTTACCAAGGACCTCAAGGGCTGTTTCCCTGTTTTCCGAGGAAAAATAAATATGCCGGAAATTGATGTAAGGATCCCGCCTGAACTTATCCGGATTTTCCGCCAGGTATGTCTTCAGCTGGTCTTCGGAAGGATAGACGGTAGCCATATCATCCATCATCATTTCCAAGATCTGTCGTAAACGCCGCTTAACGGCAATGTCCGATCTGTCCAGGCCTAAGTCAACGGCCTCTTTATAATAAATCTCATCTTTTATAAAATTCTCAATTTGCGCTTCTAATTCCTGTTCAGTGGGTTCCCGGTTCCAGGTTTTGGTAAAAGTCTCCTTCAAGAGCTGTATCTGAGCTTCTGTTACGGTAATTTTCTTGTTTTTCAACTCATAGTAGGTAGTGCCCCACTCATACACAATGAATAAAATGAGACCAAAAAGGAAAAACAAAACAATGGGTTCACGCAGGAACTTAAAAATGAAATTTTTCATAACGACTTTAATCAAAGTCATAAATATATATAAAATACTTCAATCTCAATTTCTTATACCGGTTAGAATTAGAATCCGGAGATTTCTTCAGAAAATAATCAGGTGGACGTATAAAACGATTGCACTTTTGGTCCTCAGATTAATTTGAAATGTGAGACCTGATCAAAAAGCCAAGCAGCCTATAAATATTTTAAGAAAAATGCAGAATGCATGACAATCTTTTCCTGGACTATAGAAAAACTAATAATTGATTGATATATTGAATTACAGAAAGATTTTTTCTGAATCGTTTCAAGAAGTACAAAATTCAAAACCATGAAAAGAACATTTTTCGGATCCGAACCTTCCACACTATTCCTTATAAATCCAAAGAAATTCCTGAAGCAGGATTATAATATTGAGGGATTTTTAAATTGAAAACTAGAAACAATAATTGTTTTAAAATCCCTGAATTTTTTTAATTGAAGAATGAAAGAAATTATAAGATTATTCTCAATAACTATGAAAGTATGATTTTCATTTCCTGGATATGAGAATTTAAATTGAAAAATAAAATTAATAGACAAATGGCTTCCCGTTCAGAAGTATGTCTGTGACTTCTTCGAAGAGAATAGCATTCCTTGAATCAGCTTTTTCCGTTGTTAACTCTACATTTTTCAGTATCAGTCCATCTACATGCCAGAAATAAAAACCATAGGCCGGCAGTCGTTCAGCAAACATGGTGCACTCTGGATATTCTGCTGCTTTTTCATCAAATTGCCGGACACCATCTTCTGTCTTGCCCCCGCCCTGGAAGGATAATTTAATATTGGAAAAGAGCAGGTTCTTTATAGGATGGTCGCCTATCCCGGCTACCATACAACCCATATTACTTGATCCATTGGATATAATTTCCGTCAAGCTGATATTCTGCATGATACCCACTCCAGGATTATCCTGTCCTTTTTTGTACAGTCGCCCCCTGTTTCCAAGTCTGATAAAAACAGGAGCCATGGTTCCGGAAATATGGATTCCGGAAATATTGACATTATCCATAGTCCCTCCGTCAACAATCTCCAGGGCTATCCCCGCAAGCCCAGTGCTCTTTCCGTAAATCACATTTTCCTGTTTTGAAGGGATGATCCTGCAATCCTGTATCCTGATATCTTTGAATCCTCCGGTTGTTTCTGTTCCACATTTTATAGCATTGCAATGACTTCCCACAGTACAATTTCTGATAATCACATCCTCACAAAGTCTTTCGGAAGTACTTTTCAAACATATACCATCATCGTCTGAATCTATTGTACAATCTTCGATGATCACATGATGACATCCATCGATATCTATCCCATCGTTGTTCTTGTTGGCATGATTCCACACCTCGATGCCTCTGATCACCAGGCTGTCACAGGCCAGATAGTGCTGCATCCACATGGCTGAGTTTTTTAGCGTCAATCCCTCTACAAGAACATTGGTACTTGT
>CAYMFU010000302.1:0-2933 GCA_964389805.1 uncultured Roseivirgaceae bacterium
ATATCTATACCTCGGGCTTGCTGATTAAAATTTCACTTTGATCGATTTACTATTGTAAGTAACTGTTTTTGTTTCTTTGGAAGGAAGCAGAATAACTTTAAACTTACGTGGCTTTTTTGATTCAACACCTTTAATTACATGCGGTTTTATGGTTAGCGAGCCAGCGTTATCATTCCAAATGAAATCTGTAAGGGTAATATTTTTATTTTCAAGGTAATCAAGACTAATACCATCATCTTCGTACATAGTAAACGAACCATCATCACCTTTAAAAACCTTTAGTTCAATCGGCATATCCACATGTTCATAGGTATACTGGCGTAACGGATCAAAGGGTATTATTGCTCCGGCACGCACAAATAAAGGCATTATAGCTAAATCAATCTCAAATTCAACATTTTTACCACCCCTGTATTCGTTATTATTCCACCAGTCGTACCATATTCCTTCCGGCAAATATACCTTACGTATTGAAGCACCCTTTTCATAAACCGGGGCAATAATCATGTCTTTTCCCCACAGGTACTGGTCACCTTTCGATGTTGCAACTTTATCTTCAGGGTAATGAAGCCACATCGCCCTCATCATTGGCAACCCCTTCGACCGGGCTTCCCAGGCCAAGGTATAGTTATAGGATAATAAGCGGTATCTCAGTTCGGCATACTTCCGGCAAACAATCTCTATTTCCGGATTGTTCAATTCCGACTCAAGAGGATTTTCCTGCCACTCTTTTGGTCCCATTTCACTTAGACCCCACCCCCATGGAAGCCGAGTCCACCATGTACGTCCATGCGACCGGAACGACGAACAGAAAGCACCAAACTGGAACCAACGTGCATATAATTCACCATCAAGTTCTTCCGTGGGGAAAAATCCGCCTATATCGGATCCCCAAAATGGAGATAAACTCAGAGAATGATTTATTCCAACAGCTATCTGGCCTTCAAGTGTTTTCCATGATGAGTCTGTATCGCCCGACCATACCCATCCGCCCCACTGTGATATACCCAGGTGACCATTTCGATGAAGGCTCCATGGACGTACATTCGGAGTGGTGGATATGGGCCCCTGGTAGTACATCTGATGTCGTTTGATACGCTCATGAAGATTGAACCAGTCGCCCTCATCGGGCCACCATCCATCAATATTGCTGTTAACCAGTCCGCTATGTTGTTTCCAGTGGGAAAGTATATGAGACTCATCAAGTTCTTCCCCCGTTTTTGATGGTATGGACCCATGCAGTGTAGGCAGTTTATCACGGTCCCAGGGAACGATATGCATTATTACCTTTACGTTCATATCATGCAGATCATCTATAACCTCAGAAGGTTCCCGCTTAAATACCTCGGGATTAAAATCAAATGAAGGTTGTTGGGTGTTCCATCCTTTGGGGCAGAAGCCGGTACCCAGGTAAATCACAGCATCAACAGGTATTTGTTTTTTCCTAAAAGTTTTTACTATCTCAATCATCTGGTTTTCATCTTCCAGGATTCTGTGCGACTGCATATAACCAAGAGCCCATTGGGGTGGCATTACGACTGAGCCTGTTATTGCTGACAAATCACTCATAAAAATCAGCGGGTCGTTAGTGTCAAATAGTATAATATCGAATGCCCCAGGAATAACACTTTCAGATGGTGGAAGACCTTTACCGAGATTCTGCATTTGATTTTCCGTTGTTTGCGGTTCGTTCTTCAGGTCCAGGGTGTGCCGTGGAATAAGTAAACCATGCTCTTTCCCTGTGAGATCGATTTGTACCCACGGTGAAACAACAAATATCCCCCAACCGCCTGTACCAACAAGCATAGCAACGGGATTACGCGATCCATATGCATTTTTCTGCCATCGTGGCTCCATTTTATGGAGTCTTCCTCTTCTGTCAAATTCAATTGTATTATTTCTCCAGTCCTCACCCATTCTCGGTCCTCCTTCGCCCATGCCCAGGATAGGTTGATCGTCAAGCATAAAAGCCAATTGGCCGTTATCAGAAAAGGTTAGTTCCTGGATTAAGTTCCCCTGCTTATTATGGACAATTATCTTTAAAGGTTCAGGCAATACGTTTACTATGAAGTTTCCAACTTCTTTCTCCAGAGGACTTGACAACGCCCTAATATTGATAATCGGTTCGGAATATTCAATATCACTTAGAACAGGATTATGGGATAAATCAGCATCCAAATTTATCGGCATTAGAGTAACCCGGATACTCCTTTCTCCGGCATCCCTTATCTGCAATTGCATTGAACGCCCTAAAAATTCCAATTGCTGATGCTGTGAATATACATTCGAAAAAAATAGCGTTAAGATAAATGAAACACCAATCGAAAAATAATTGATTCGGCTCATATCTGGTCAACCTTTTATTTATAATTATATAGTGAGAAAAGGATTAATTATTACCTGAAATAATATTCTCAGATTCTATTATTCTACATCTTTGCCAGTCATCTTTTTAGAATTGAATGTCTGGTTCCCCATTTTAACATCATCAGACTTTATTATCTCAACTGGTTCACTAACAATATCCTTACCGGTAAATTTATTTCCTTCAACCTCAACATTTTTACTATAAAGGATTCTTATTGGCTTCTTTCCCAACCATAATGTGTCTTTAGCCATAATCAATGGGTCACGAATAAAGCTATTATTTATTATGCTTACATTGGCAGCATTCATTATGGTGAGAGCAGGCAGCTGACGCCAATTAACAAATTCGTTATCAATTATATGGATGTTTTTAATTGCAATGTCTTCTGTTTCAACGATATCCCATTGCCCTATGGGAACGGTAAAAGCAGTGGTAACGACCGAAAATATATTTCTTCCGTTCTCCCGGGCCAGACTGTGTTGAGCTGTTTCGGCAGTTTTAACCGGCCAGCCTCCTGCTCCTACAAAACGATTGGCTTTGATAAGAATATTATAAACCCTGTCAC
>CAYMFU010000303.1:0-18823 GCA_964389805.1 uncultured Roseivirgaceae bacterium
CCTGCTTAAAAAATACGACCAGCCTGGTCCCAGGTATACCAGTTATCCAACAGCTCCTTATTTTCACGAAGGTATAGGATATAAGGAATATATTCAGCATATCGAAAAGGACAACGAAACAATCGGGAACAGGGATCTTTCACTGTATTTCCATCTTCCCTTTTGTGATACTCTTTGCTATTTCTGTGGTTGCAATATGATGGTAACCCGCAACTTCGATAAGATAGACAGGTATATAGATTATATTGAAAAAGAGATAAAACTTTTAAAGCAGCATATTAATCCGGACAGGAAAATCATCCAATTGCATTGGGGGGGAGGGACTCCAACACATCTTACCCCTGCACAGATCCGGAGGCTTGGACAGATCATTCATGATAATTTCGATTTCAGGGAAGAAGCTGAAGTAGGTGTTGAGATCGATCCCAGGGAGTTGACTTTTGATCACATGAAGGCACTGCGGGACATGGGATTCAATCGCTGCAGTATGGGAGTCCAGGATTTTGACCCGGAGGTACAGAAGACAGTCAACCGTATCCAGCCTGAAAATATAACCCGTCAGACTGTGGACTGGTCCAGGGAACTTGGCTTTACAAGCATAAACCTGGATTTGATGTATGGTCTGCCCTTCCAGAAAGTGGAAACCTTTTCTAAAACGATCGATATGGTATTATCTATGGACCCGGATCGTTTTGCGGTCTTTAACTATGCCCATTTACCCAGGATGATCAAACATCAGAAGTTGATCAGGGAAGAATGGATCCCGCCAAGGGAAGAAAAGCTTCAACTGTTAAAGCTCAGTATTGATAAACTGTCGGATGCGGGTTACACCTATATCGGTATGGACCATTTCGCAAAACCTGATGATGAGCTAACCGTAGCGATGGAAGATGGCACACTATACCGGAATTTCCAGGGATATTCCACCCATGCGGGCATTAATCTTTTTGCCCTCGGCATCACAAGTATCGCTATGCTATCCGATACATATATGCAGAATGTTAAAACACTAAAAGAATATTATAATTTAATCGATCAGGATAAATTACCCATATACCGGGGAATCATTTTAACCCGGGATGATATCATCAGGAGAGAAGTTATTACCGACCTGATGTGTAATTTCAGACTTAAAAAAGATAAAGTCGAGAAAAAATACGATATCAGCTTTGACTCCTATCTCAGTGAGGCGCTTGATCATCTGGTTTCCTTGCAGAAAGATGGCCTTGTCGAATTGGAGAATGACCAGATAAGCGTTACTAATTCGGGAAGGCTCCTGATAAGGAACATCGCTATGAAATTCGATGCTCATTTAATGAAAAAGGAAAAAGACAAACCACAATTTTCAAGAACCGTTTAATTTTTTTTAATTATGTATACACCCTATTATCGACCAAGGAGATTACGAAGAAATGATGCCATCAGGGATCTGGTAAGAGAAACCAACCTCTCGGTGAATGATCTGATATTACCTCTTTTTGTTGTAGAAGGAGAGAATATTAGAAATCCTATAAGCTCCATGCCGGGCAGTAATCAGATTTCCATAGATCTGTTGGTAAAAGAGGTCAGGGAAATCCGGAAACTGGGCATTCAGTCTATTATCTTATTTGGCATTCCGGATCAAAAGGATGCTACCGGCAGCGATGCGGTTAACGAAAGCGGTATTATTCAAAGAGCGGTAATGGCTGTAAAAGAAGCGGTTCCGGAGATGTATGTGATCACGGATGTTTGTTTCTGCGAATATACTGATCATGGTCACTGCGGGGCTATAATTGATGGCAATGTCGATAATGACACTACCCTGCAGATGCTATCTGATCAGGTCATCACCCATGCTAAAGCCGGAGCAGATATGGTTGCCCCATCAGGGATGATGGATGGAATGGTAGGTGCAATCCGGAAAGGATTGGATGACAATAATTTTGAGAATATCCCGATCATGAGTTATGCGGCGAAGTATGCCTCGGGATTCTATGGACCTTTCAGGGAAGCGGCCGAATCAACACCACAGTTTGGTGACAGGCGGGCCTACCAGATGGACCCTGCCAATAGCCGTGAGGCCATGTATGAAGTCGAACTGGATGTTAATGAAGGCGCGGATATCATTATGGTGAAGCCTGCCCTTTCTTACCTGGATATCATCCATAAAGTAAAATCACAGATAAATCTACCGGTGGCCGCCTATAATGTGAGCGGGGAATTTTCCATGGTGAAAGCTGCAGCTAAACTGGGGTGGATCGATGAACAGAAAGTGGCGATGGAGATCCTGACATCAATCAAACGTGCCGGAGCGGATCTTATCCTGACTTATTACGCAAAAGAAGCTGCCATGTGGCTTAACAAGATATAAAAAAAGCCTGCCTTTCAAGGCAGGCTTTTTTTATATCTCCTATCCTTTAATCATGATAACCTGTAGCATACGCTGAAAGTTCCTCAAGGGTTTTTCGTGAAGTAAAAGGCAAATCAGGATTTCCTCCCTCTCCATCAGGATCACGGTGACATTGGTAACATACGAAATCAAGAGTCACCCCTGTTTCTCCATTAGCAAGTGTTCCATCTTCATTGAACATTTCCCCATCAGCATCCACATTGATCTTGAAAATATGAGTCTGTACATCCCCCTGGTACTTATTTCGCTTGACGGCAGATTTTGATGCATAAGGAAGATGACATGTTTCACAGCTGGCACCACGAATTTCATGATCGTTATTGGTATCTGAATGGCAATCTGTACAGTTCTTTATAATACCAGCGGTCTGTCCATGTTTTACTGACTTATGTGGATTATGGCAGTCGTTACAACTTAATTCACTATGCCCTGCTGCGATCATTTCATCATACTGCTCATGGTGTTTGATAAATCCTCCGCTGGCCGCAATGGTATGGTCTTCATTTCTGTAATGACAAGTGCCGCATTGTTCCGAAGAACGATCAACGATGATGTCGTCTTTGGATCGTGTTAATTGGTGAATTGCGCCCATTCCGTGACACGCTTCACATTGAATACCCCCGTCAAAAAACTCACCGGCCATGCCTTCCAGATCATCCTGTGGAACGCCACCGTCATCAATATGCACCCAACCAGTCGTATGGCATCGACCACAATCATACATTTTTGTGCCAGGATCTTCGTCAGCGTGATAAGGTACAGCTTCCTGAGTTTCAAAGTTCCATTGCACGTCATCTCCGGTTACGATATATCCATTGGAATCAACATAACGGGCCTTCCAGGCGTATCCCCCAATAACATAGGTTATATTATTCCAGTCATATCCTGAAGGCGTATAATCCAATGTGGTAAATGGATAAATTGGCGCCTGTCCACCCTCTACTTTATTGAGTTTATAAGGATGGCCGGTTGTAATGAAGGAATTATAAATATCTGTGTGACAAACAGCACATTCTTCTGATCCTATGTATTCTTGCTCAATCTTGTCTGGAATCTCAGGCCCAGCAAGCTGGTCAGATGTGCAGCTCCAAGTTATCAAACCCATGAAAAGAATCATTCCCGCAGATTTAATCATTAATAATATCTTATTTCCCATGACTTTAATTTTAAAATTAAATTTTCTGATTTATCATATGACCAATTATGATCATTTCTGCCCAATATTGATTAATTATTAACCCTGATTGAACATATACAAAAATATCTCTTTAGGAAACTATATTGAAATGCATTATTATGATACTATCCCCCCATGAACATTTTGTTTTTCGGTTTAGCGATGGATTATATCAATAATAACATAATCTATGTCACTTTTATTATGATTTAGGTCCATTGAAAAGGCAGAAAGATTCATCATAAAAATGTCATTATATCATGGTGTATTGATTGCCTTGAAACAGCGACAATGTTAGCTTTATACTTGAGAAAATACACATTCTTTTTAAAAGAACTTTTTAATTAAAAAATTATAAAAATTATGAGAAAGCGAATTTTTTTGAATTGTTTAATCGCAGCCAGTTTTGTGATCGGATTGGCCTTCATGACAGGTTGCGAAGGACCCACAGGACCAGCTGGTGCAGATGGTGCAGATGGCACAGATGGAGTGGATGGAACAAATGGTACAGATGGTACTGATGGTGTTGATGGTAATGTTACCTGTTTGGAATGTCACTCCGCTGATACTCCAGATGCGATAGCAGAAGAGTTTCATCGATCAGTACACGCCGCAGGAGCGATAGCTGTTGACTATGCAGGTGGACGAACTTCTTGCGCAATGTGTCACTCTCATGAGGGCTATCTTGAATATTCCCGAACTGATGATGTAGCTGAAACAATTGTTAATCCAAGTGCTTGGCAATGCCAAACCTGTCATAATATCCACACTACTTTCGAGCAGACTGACTATGCATTCAGGGCAGGTGATCCCGTTACTTTTGTTAGTGGAACTACTGTAGATGGCTTAAATAATAATACTTGTCTTAATTGCCATCAGGCTCGCAGAGATGTTACGAATTATGATCCACCATACGCAAATGACACCACATTCACAAGGACGTTTACTGATCCTGATGATATACTCATTTATAACGATCCGGCTCATTCAGCAATTGGACCAGCAGGAACTCGTACTCTGAATGGAACAGGAGATACATTGGTCGTAGTATTTGACGTACCTACAACGCATGCTTACATTAGCAGTACACATGCTGGTCCTCACCATGGCCCACAGGGTAATGTATGGGCTGGAGAAATCGGCGTTGCCGATGGCGTTCCTTATGATGATCACTCAGATGGCTGTGTTAAATGCCACATGGGTCCAGATAGCGGTCATAGCTTTAAGCCAAAATCTACCAATTGTACAGTTACAGATTGTCACAGTTCTGATAAGGATGATACCTTAGAAGCTTTTGCTGAAGACCTTGATGCTGTTGGTGCAGAATTAGAAGCTCTTCATGCTGTTCATTTGGATCCTGAAGATGGAAGATACCATCCACAGTATGCTTCTCTTCCTAGAGCTGATTTCAATGCATGGTGGGACTTTATGGTACTTTACGAAGACAGAAGTAACAGTGCTCATAACCCAACTTACATGAATGATATGCTTGATGGTGCTGAAACTCAGTTAGGACTATAATAAGAAAATTAATAACAGATTATTTTATAAAAAACCTCCCCGAAAAATCGGGGAGGTTTTTTTATTGTAGAAGTCTATATATTATAGACAGTCCGTAAAATGATTTCCTGAATAATTCTATTTTATTCCCACATAATTTCCAGCGCTCTTCAAGCTTTTTTTTCACATAGACCAAATTCAGGATGGTCAATCGTATAATTCCTTTAACATTTACTTTTCAGACAATGGGCATCCATTATAAGATCAGAGATTATTTTAACCAATGAATTCATATATAAACACTGCACTATTCTTATAAATGCTACTGAGTCATTCTGAAGAACTGAAAAATCTCAGGCTTCTATTTAGAGACTCTAAGGTATTATTCGTCAATTTGTAGTATCAGAACAATATATGGACAGAGGCTCATTCACCCCCTATTGAGGATCTGCTATAAGATAGACTTCTGTATGATGGCACTTACTGTAACGGGTGATCCATGGAACCGATGTTGCCCTCAAAAAGTATGTGATTTTATTATGTGAAAGAGTTTCACTACCCATTATGACGGGTATTAATTAAATGCCTAAGAGAATGTTGAATCAATGTGCAGTCTTACTATCCTTTTTGATCAAATAAATAACCACAAAAATATAGAGATAGTGAAGCCAAACGGCAGATAAAAGAACAATTAAAGTATAAGTCATCCATAAAGGAGCATCGGTATCTCCCAATCCTCTTCGCTCTTCTTGCACTAATGTTTCACGTACCATCCCCCAATCCTTTACAGCAGAACCCTCTACAAAACCAAAATCATCACTTTCCTCGATTCTCGCTATTATAGTTAGATTCCCTTCGGAATCCCCGGGCAGGGTAATCGGGAATTCTACAGTACAAACACCGTCATTCAATTCAGCTTCACCTATTTTGTACAAACTGAATGATCCAGGAATATAAAATGAAAGATCAATTCCATCATTTAGTATTGTATCTGAACCAGATTGATCTATCTCAAAGGCTTTTGCTGAAATAATTTTTACTGAATCTACTTCAATGAAAGCAATCTCAATTCTTGCTTCTTTAATGGACATTTTTTTTGTAGCTCCATTAAATCTATCATTGCCTTCGAACACTGAAGAAAACGTATAAACACCATCCTCATTCGAAAAAAGATCCTGTTCTGTAGTAACAGTATAAAATGATTCACCCTTATCATTTGATATCACAGAACCTAATTTGGCCTCAATTGAATCTGTGATATTATAAAAACTTATCGGAATGTCACTTACTGGCATAATCTTCCTGTTTTCACCAATACGCGCACGAACCGTGGCCTTCAAATCAATTCCAGTATTTTTTTGATAGCACATAATATCCATGTAGATCCTTAATGGTTTATCTTCCTGAGCCAAAGTCAAACCAGCCTTAAGAAGAAAAATCAGCAAGGCAGATAATAAAACGACCTTTCTTAATGTCCAAGATTCTATACATTTTCTCATTTTTCAATTATTTATAATCCATTTAATAATTCCGATAATATCATTATTCGGAACATTTTATGTTTTGGATTCACTTGATTCAAAAGAACCAGATTCGGCCAAAGGTATAATGGGAACAAATTTCGAATACAAATAGAAAAACAAACAGAATACAGCTAATCCGGAAAGGGTTAATACCCATTCAATCCAGGTCATCGAATACTGAATATATTCAATTCGTGATTCTTGCATTGGGAGCAAAGGGGTTTCAAGTGTAGGGATAATAATTATATATCTTTTTACCCACATTGCCAATACTACGATGAGAGAGGCGAATGAGATACTGTTTATAGATCTGAATGAAGGAACGGCAATTATAATTATTGGTAGCAATACACCCACAAATGCAGCGAATATAAACATCCATCCAAATTCATTCAAATTAAATAGCTTATAAATAAGTTCAAGTTCCCATTTTTCAGAACCGTACCAATTTGTTAAATATTCAGCAAAAGTGAAATATCCATATAAAGCGCCCAACACCAATAAAATTATACCCAGGTACTTGAAATGTTTTTCAACAATAATATCTTCCAGATGGTATAATTTACGATATACCCACATGGCTACAATTAATACACCCGTGCCTGAAAAAACAGCCGCTACTACAAAATAAGGAGCAAATATTGTACTATGCCAACCCGGTCGAAGGGTCATCCCAAATATCCACGACAGAACAGAGTGTACGATTACTGCCAATGGAATAATTATTATTGACATAATGGTCATCCCTCTGTGGATCAGATTGCGTTGTCTGGGCGTATCCTGATAGGAAACTGCAAAAAATTTATACAGGGGTTTTCTCCATTTTCCGACTTTTAAACCATCATAATCTCTTAAAATGGCAAAATCCTGAATGGTGGCCAGGTAAAGAAAAATAATACTTCCTACCAGATAGGTGGTAATGGCTATTACATCCCAGGTGATCGGTGATTGGATCCGTCCATACAATATCAGGTGATGAAGTCTGTCCAGACGACCCATACATAATAATATATAGATCGGCCCTAATATGGTTGAAATGACCGTGATCATTTCGGCAATCCGGATAATGGGCTTTCTCCATTCAACCTTTAATAAATAGAGAATACCGGATATCAAGGCACCTGCGTAGCTTATCCCGATGTAAAAAATGAAGTTTACGATATATACACCCCAAAAGACATTATCTCTCATGCCAGTTACATAATGTCCCTCAAAATGCTGGATATATAGGGCTGGAAATCCTGCCAGGACAAATATGACCATGATCCAGAATAAAATCTTTTCGAACAAAGATGCGGTTTCCAGTTGGGGCGCATATCTCTCCAATGCATTGACCGTTGCAGAATCTATTTTCATCTTGTTTCCTTTTTAATTTTTGATCGGGTCACATCATATCTTTCCCGGATTTCATCAGGCAGATCTTTGAATCCTATTTCAGGATCAAAGCTTCTGTTTACTGGAGGCAGGTAATAAACACTAGGCCTTGTACCTAATTCTTCCATATACCTATACCCTGCCCTTTCATATATTAGCTGACTGAACCTTACAGTTTCAATCCCATTCGTAACGAGATCTTCATTTTTATCACCGTAGTACATCACACCATTCGGACAGGCATCAATACATCCTGGTAATTTTCCCATCCTGGCCATATCCGGACAAAAATCACACTTGCCCACCGTACCTACTTTTTGGGGTATACCAGTCTCAATGGCACCATGATGATCAGTCAATTCATTCGTATTATCAGGTTCTTTCCAGTTAAAGACACGTGACGAATATGGGCACGCTGCCATACAGAATTTACAGCCAATGCATCTCTCATTGTCTATTAATACGAGGCCATCTAATCGCTTAAAAGTTGCGCCGACCGGACAAACATTTACACAGGATGGACTATTACAATGGAAACATGGTTTTGGAAACCAGTAAGGAGCCGTATCTTCACTATCCTTCATATAAAATATCTTTATCCATTCATCCTCAGGTGGAAGGTTGTGCATGCGCTGACATACATCTACGCATTTTCTTGCATTCCTGCATTTAGCCAGATCTATCACCATCACATATTCAAGATTCGGATCTCCCTTTCGCGCTTCTTCATTCGAAACAACATGGACAGACTCATGCATCTGGGAAGCATCAATTTCAACCAGTTTGCCATCGGTTGTCATTACCCTTACCTTTTCACCAGATTCTGATTTTTCATTCTTAGAACAGGAAGAAATTACCCCAGAGGTTGCAGCAGCTCCAATCCCAATCGAAAATCCATGTTTAAGGAATTTCCTGCGAGAGGATCCCTTTTTGACTTTTTTAGTATTCATAGGATGATTCTTTATGTAATATGAAAAAATTCTCCATTACGTAAAATGAGAGAATTTGGATAAATCCAAAATAAAAATTTACTCTAATTAAATGTATGAATAATAGTTTGGGATTTCAAACAATTTTTAATAAAAAAGTGGCTAAAATTCTACTATATACCTATAATAGGTAAAAATACTTTGATAATATTAAGTGTTTTTTAATCCAAAAAAAGAGTCCAATATCTTGTATCAAAGGGATATGAGTAATCAGCACCCTGGCATGTTACCAATACCTTTCTTTTAAAAATGAATATCAATGACAACTTTTAATAAAGCGATTATTAAAATATCTATGCTTCATGTTTGGAGAAATTAATGCATCACTTGTAATGGAGTTAAGTGGTATGTTTTTTACAACCCTATTAATGATAAAATCTTATTTT
The DNA here is from genome assembly GCA_964389805.1 of uncultured Roseivirgaceae bacterium. Classification (GTDB taxonomy): domain Bacteria; phylum Bacteroidota; class Bacteroidia; order Cytophagales; family Cyclobacteriaceae; genus JAGTVG01. Next base: position 9,339 of record CAYMFU010000303.1, read on the forward strand.
TAAGTTATTTTACTAGATTTTCATGAATATTATTTATAAATTATTTCAGGATTGGTAGCAAAAATTTTTATACAATCCTGTTCATTATATATTCCTATTAAAGACACGTATTTTCCCAGGCCAATCCATCAAATGAAAGGAGATTAAATCATGACTGATTCAAAAAATTCCAATGAAGTTATTAACCGGCAGATCAATGAAAAGTTAAATACACTGGAATCCAGAATATCCCGGATCGAAGCTAAGTTAAGATATATCTCACCTCAGGAAGCATATGAAAGGGAAGAGGATGAGGATTATCGTAACGTCAAAATTAAAAAGCCCGAGGATTCTGCTATAGAATCCAATCTGGTCGAATATGGCCTTTCATGGTTAAGTACTATTGTTTTTATATTTGGTATCATATTTTTAATGTCTTATATCAGAAATATTGGATATCCCATTCTTGCTGCTTTAACAGGATACCTGGCATCCTTCAGCCTTTTTATTTTTACACATCTATTTAGGAATTCATTATCTCATATTATCAAATTTCTAAATACCAGTGGCTTGCTCCTTGTTTATATCGTAACATTAAGATTACATTTTTTCACCACTGAACCACTCATAGGGAGCGAGGTTCTTTCCATGATCTTATTACTAATTTCTCTTGGGGCAATTGTTTGGTATGCCATTAGGCGCAAATCAGAATTTCTCGCATTTTTATCTACCTTATTAGTTTTAATTTCAGGCGTCGTCAGTGACTCCACATATATCACGCTATCCTTCATTGCCACAGCAGCAGGTTTATCTTTGATCTATTTTATAAAATTCATGTGGTGGCGCCAATTGATTACCACCATGTTTCTTGTTTATATATCGCATTTAATATGGTTATTGGGCAATCCATTTATGGGACATACTATGAAAATTGTTGAATCCCATCAATACAATATCATATTCTTATTCCTTTTTGGATTAATATTTTCATCAACAATTGTTATTACGAAAAAGGATAAGGTCACAGATAATGTACTTGGATTAATTTCCATCCTGAATGCGATCAATTTCTCATTGCTCATTCTTCTTTTAACCGTTGTCTTTTATAAAGAAAATTATACAGTAATATTTTCCTCAATAGCATTTCTATGCTTGATTTTTTCTGTTTTCCTGAAATATAGAGGTGAAAGATCATTTGCTCCTGCTTTTTATGCATGCTTTGGATTTATGGCTTTAAGTGTATCTATCTACGGATTTGCGAGCCTGCCTGACTCTTACTATTGGCTTGCTTTACAGAGTTTAATTGTTGTTTCGATGGCGCTTTGGTTCAGGTCCAGAATAATTGTTGTCGTCAATACCTTATTATATACAATAATTCTGATCATCTATCTGATGAGCTCACCCTCTTCAGATAGCATCAATTTTATTTTTGTTATTGTCGCGTTGGCAACGGCCAGAATACTGAACTGGAAGAAGGACAGGTTGACTTTAAAAACTGAGATATACAGGAATATTTATTTGATCGCTGCCTTTTTTATGGTTTTATACGGCCTTAGTCATGCTGTTCCAACACAATATGTAACCTTATCCTGGACGGGAGTGGCAATAATATATTTGCTGTTAAGTATAGGATTTAAAAATATTAAATACCGTTGGATGGGCTTTATGACTTTACTCTTTACTGGAGGACATTTACTTTTAGTTGATATGGCTAAAATGGATACTGGATATAAGGTCATTGCATTTCTGGTATTCGCAGCCATTACGATCGGATTAACTTTGTATTATACAAAATGGATTAAAAAGAAATCTTCTTCAGAATAATCAATTTCATTAAAAAGTTCAGATTATTTTGAACCTTTATGTTTCTTTCATCATAAATACAGACCTCGCTTACTCTTTTTGTATTTTTTAAATTTGATAAGCAAAGTTTTATCTGTTTTTATATGCGAATAATTATGACATATATCACTCCAAATTAGATATAAATCAATGAGTTAAATCCGATACTGACTTCTTTTTATTATTAATTTTGCATCATAATTTAATATTAATTTTTTGATATTATGAAACTACCGAAGTCCTATTATAATATGCTGTCCTTCATTGGTACAGCAATTGCAGTAGTAAGTTTGTCCTTCATTGTTTTATTTACCCTGGTAGGGATTCTATTTGAGGATACAAGCTCTTACCTGGGATTATTTACGTTCGTCATCTTACCGGTTTTCCTGATCATTGGAATGATCCTGATCCCAATAGGCATGATGATCGAAGTCAAAAGAAGGAAAAAACGGGAACTTGAGTATATAGCTAAAGGATGGCCTGTCATTGACCTAAATGTTTCCCGCTACCGAAATGCAATCATGATTTTTGGAGTGGGAACTGTATTTTTTATCTTCCTTACGGCATTGGGAAGCTATGAGGCTTTTCATTATACTGAATCAGTTGAATTCTGCGGAACGGTTTGTCATGAGGTTATGAAACCGGAACATGTGGCCTATAGCAATTCCCCCCATGCCAGGGTGGCTTGCGTTGAATGCCATGTGGGATCCGGAGCGAACTGGTACATGCGGTCCAAACTTTCGGGTTTGAGACAGGTTTACGCTGTAATTACGAACGATTTTTCAAGACCCATCGAGACACCGATTCATAATTTGCGGCCTGCCCGTGAAACTTGTGAAAAATGTCACTGGCCAGAAAAATTTTATGCCAGGCAACTTATCAATGAAAAGCATTATTTGACAGACAGCTTGAATACCGAATGGAATATCGGTCTTCAAATGAAAACCGGGCCATCACACAGTGCCCAGGGACTCTCCGAAGGGATTCACTGGCATATCAATCCAAATGTTAAAATTGATTATATCCCAAAAAGGGATAATAGACAGGATATTCCATGGGTAAAATATACGAACCTGGAAACTAATGAAGAGATCATCTATATAGATGAAGAAAATATGTTGAGTGAAAAGAAAATGGCGGATGCAGTTTCAAGAGAAATGGACTGTATGGATTGCCATACCCGGCCCTCACACCATTATTATACACCCATGGAGTTTGTGGATGACGCTATAACTGCTGGAAGAGTTCCAAAAGATCTGCCTTATATTAAAAAGATTGCTATGGATATATTTGTAGATCCTTTCGATCATACCGATACTGCATTAATGACCATAGAAAATTCTATTCTTAACTTTTACAAGGAAGAAATGCCAGAAGTTTATGAATCCAGGATCGACGATATAAACCATGCTATTACAGGGATCATTGAAGGATTCAGTGAAAACATATTCCCAGAAATGCAGGTCAGTTGGGATGCCTATACAGATCATATTGGACATAAAACTTATAATGGATGCTTTCGCTGTCATGATGACAACCATGTAAGTGAATCTGGTCAGGTGATTAGAAAGGATTGCAACATATGCCATACCATTATATTACAAGGAAAGGTAGGCGAAGAAATGGTGGCCGGTTTGAATGACGCTCTTGACTTTGTTCATCCAAAAGAGCTGGAAGAAGGATGGGATGAAGATCTGTGTGCAGAATGTCATCGATATCTTTATTAGACAGACCATCATTAATCCATTTCTTGAATATTTTATTTAATCTTTCCTTGCAGAAGGTAGATTAAAAACCAAATCACTTTACGTGAAATTCAAACTTCCAATAATTCCCACGGATTATTTGGCATTCCCAGGATAATCAACGACCAGGTTACAAAAAGTTCTTATCCCCAGGATCATGCTGTCATCCGTCACAAAAAAATCAGGAGTATGGTGGGGATATGCTTCTTCAGAGTCCATACCTTTGGGCATCCCTCCCAGGAAAAAGAACAATCCAGGTACCTCTTTCTGGTAAAATGAAAAATCTTCAGCCCCGGTGATCGCCTTTTGCAGAATAACATTGTCTTTGCCAGCTGTGACTTCCAGCGATGGCACCATCAGTTCCGTTAGTTCCGGGTCATTATAGGTTACGGGATATCCTTTTTTAATGCTTACTTCAGCGATTGCACCCTGACTGGCGGCAATCATCGTAGCAGTACGTTCAATATCCTTAAAGATCTTTTCGCGCATATCCCCATCAAATGTCCTGATCGTCCCGATCATTTCCACTTCTTCGGGTATGATGTTGCTTCGTACGCCTCCTTGAATAGCTCCTACTGTTACAACGGCAGGATCCTGGGTCAATTCAGCCTGTCTGGAAACGGTTGTTTGTAATCCATTTATTATCATGGCTGAAGTGACAATCGGATCAATACCGCCCCACGGTCTCGAACCATGTGTTTGTTTCCCTTTGACTTTGATATGAAATGAATTGGCAGCTGCCATGGTCCCTTCCGGCTTATACCCGATCTTTCCTGTCTCTAAAGTTGACCAGATGTGCAATCCAAAAATTACATCCACATCCGGATTTTTTAGCACACCCTCTTTAATCATAAGTTCCGCTCCTCCTTCTTCCCCTTCGGGTGCTCCCTCTTCAGCTGGCTGAAATATAAATTTTACTGTGCCTTGCAGATCATCTTTTAGTTCAGAAAGTACTTTTGCAGTCCCGAGTAATATCGAAGTATGAGTATCATGCCCACAGGCGTGCATTACACCTACCTTCTGACCATTATATTCAGCAACTTCTTTCGAAGCCCATTCAATAGGAACCCGTTCCGTAACTGGTAAGGCATCTATATCTGCCCTCAATCCAATCACAGGACCTGGTTTACCTCCCTTCAATATAGCCACAATCCCCGTATGGGCTATACCGGTCTGGACTTCCAATCCAAAAGATTTCAGTTTTCCCGCTATAAACTCAGCAGTTTTAAACTCACGATTTGAAAGTTCAGGATATTGATGTAAATGATGCCTCCATTCAATAACGGTGGACTCAACTTCGGAAGCTAATTCATCAATTTGGTTTTTAATCTTGTCTGTCTTTTGAGCGAAACCAGAGATAGCTACTAATACTGTTAGGATTAATGAAAAGATACGGGAAGTATAATATTTCATGTAGGTTTGTATTAATTAAGTCGGCAAAATAATGAATTGCTGGTATTTTATGCCAATTTCTCCCGGAAAAAAATATTTTAGGGAGCAATATTCTAGAATAAAATCCCTTGAAGAACTTTAAAATATTTAATGAACAAATCATTATTTATTGTCAGGGCCTAATTAAATTATATATTTATATCTATAATTAATTATAGATATACGAGATTGGTTACCACAATAATCCAAAGAGATATTTCATTTTGATCAGGGTGAGAGGCCATCCAATAGTTCTATGAACAGGAGCAAAAATTTCCTCTTCAACTTTTATATCTACAGAACTGATTGCATATTTCCTTTTGAAATTTAAAATAATACCTTAATTTACTCCTCGTTAGTAATCAAGCACATTTTTTCTAAATGAAAATCAAAGGGCAACACTACAGAACGATCTGGGTAAAGGAAGATGAACCTGAAGTCGTTCAAACTATTGATCAGCGTTTATTACCGTTCAAATTTGAGATCGTGGATCTTAAGATACCTGAGGATTATGAAACAGCCATTGCGGACATGATCGTAAGAGGGGCTCCACTTATTGGGGTGACCGCTGCCTATGGTTTGTATGCAGCGACACTTTCCAGGCAAACTAAGCACGATGTATATAAAGTTGCAGAATCACTAAAAAGAACCAGGCCGACCGCAGTAGATCTTTTCAATTCCGTTGAAAGGATGACGACGGCCATTAAAGCTTCAGGTGATCCTGTAGAGCAGTCACGAATTGCTTTATCACTAGCCAACCAGATGGCTGAAGAAAGCATTGATGGGTGCAGAAAAATTGGCGAATTCGGATTGGAGGTTGTCAAACAGATAAGTAAAAAGAAAAAAGGAGAGCCGGTAAACATTTTAACACATTGTAATGCCGGATGGCTGGCCTGTATTGATTATGGTACAGCTACAGCTCCAATTTATCTGGCCCATGAAGAGGGCATACCAGTTCATGTGTGGGTAGATGAAACACGTCCACGGAACCAGGGCAGTCGACTGACAGCTTTTGAGCTTGGAGAACATGGCGTCCCTCATACGGTGATAGCGGACAATACGGGAGGCCACCTGATGCAGCATGGAATGGTTGACATGGTAATTGTAGGTACAGACAGGACCACCAGGACCGGCGATGTGGCCAATAAAATCGGGACCTATCTTAAGGCTCTGGCAGCGCATGACAATAATATCCCTTTTTATGTGGCACTCCCATCGAGTACTTTCGACTGGTCGATCAGCGATGGAGTGGAAGAAATCCCTATTGAAACCCGATCCCCGAGAGAAGTAAAATACATGCAAGGTTGGAACGGATTGGAGATCGATGATGTTCTCCTTATGCCCTACTCAAGCAAAACAGCCAACTATGGTTTTGATGTTACGCCTGGGCGGTTAATTACCGGACTCATCACAGAAAAAGGAATTTGCAAGGCAGAAGAAAACAGCATCCTGGAATTATTCCCGGAACAACGGTTATAATATCCATAGGATAAATAAGCATGGAAGAGGGATATATTAAATTCAAGGCCCAATGGGATCAAAGTCCAGCACTTCCGGTTCGATTTACTAAAGATCTGAATAAATGGAGAGACATCCTGTATCATTTGAAGCTTATTGGAGCTTATGAGAGTGGAATAGGATTTGGAAATATTAGTCAGCGATTTAAGAATTCCGGTCATTTTATTATCTCAGGATCCGGTACAGGAAACCTTGAATTGCTTACATCAGATCATTACTCCATGGTAACCAATATTGAAATTGATCACAATTTGCTTCATTGCAAAGGTCCAATAATTGCTTCAAGCGAATCCATGAGCCATGGAGTTATTTACAGGGAATGCAATGATATACATGGGGTAATTCATGTACATAACAAGGAATTATGGCAAAAACTGCTGGATAAAGTGCCTACAACAGGTGAACAAGCTGCATATGGAACCCCTGAGATGGCTTATGAAATAATCAGGTTGTTCCGGGAGACAGACCTTATGGAGAAGAAGATCCTTGTGATGAAGGGACATGAAGAAGGTATTTTTACTTTTGGTGGATCATTGGAGGAGGCTGGAAAGGTTATTCTTGGATACTTTCAGAATACTGAGTAAGATACTAAAGTAAAGATCCTCTATAGTTAAATTACACTTCCCGAAATACACCCCTGGTTGGTCAGGCGCATATCCTGATCAATTACTTCAAACTTTGGGTCCAGGATAATAAAATCCGGCATGGGTTCCCTAAAATATCTTAACTTATCTGAAGCTAGTAAGATGATTATATTGTATCATGAGTTGGAGTTACACCTGGAATGTAAAAGGCTACCATTCTTCCTTGGGTTTTTTCTTTTTCAGGTAAAATGCCCTGGTAATATTGAATCCAAGGTGGATGTCACCATCGAAAAAGTTCCCAGTTGTTTCGGTTATGAAGGACTTCTCGATCATGGCACGTGAATTTGAGAAGACGATCTGGAATACGTGTCCGCCTGTTTCGATCTCAAGACCCAATCCAATAGCATCATAATTCACCTGTTCAGTATTGTTATTAAACTGGTAGTAATACTCCAGGGTCAAAGCCATCCTTCTGGATACTTTGTATCTCCCCCCAAATCCTAATGCAAAAATATCATTATTTTCTTCAGGGGTTGCCACGAGGTTATGATGTACCAGTGTGGGTGTCAGTTGTATGGAGAGATTTTTGTTGAATTTCCTTGCCATTAAAACCTGGTATGCATAAGATAAACGGGAAGAAAACTGGATCTCCTGTTCCGGATCCGTCGGTTTTAAGGTGTTTATGGCCATACTGACAAATGCGGTTGCTGTGAAAGGAAAATTCCTGGAACCTTTTGTTTGCTCAATAAACCGGTACTTCAAGAATCCATCATAGGTTTTCTCGTAACTGCTCCTTCCAACCCCAATGGTCAGGTCATCCGTTATGGAATATTCCAAACCAAGCCGTATCCAGGCTTCGTCCAGTCCCCAGAAATTATAAGCCCCGGAATTTAAGCTCCCGAACCTGTGCATGAAGATTACCTCCAAAGTACCTGCCCCCCGGGTCTCGACAGAATGCCCATTTATGATACGGGTCCCATTAAATATGGATCTCACGGGTTCAACATTCGGAACTGTATCTTTTATCAGATTCATCAAGTCATCCTGCGCAATAGCACTGATTTGCCAGAAAAAAAGAATTATGCACAGGGTGGGTTTAATCAATCGGTTCATATGTAAATGTTATAGTTACCTCAACAACTTCCGCAATATTATAAAAGACCACTTTGGGTATTTTAATCTTATAATCCTTCAGCGCAATCGGAAATTTTGATTTTACTTCAATCGATCCTTCTTCAATCCTGACCTCTCCCTCGATTGAAAGTTCATTCTTCACGCCATGTATATCCATACTACCTTTGGCCTTTGCTTTCTGCCATCCACCAGCATCCTTATTAAAGCCTGTAACTTTGCCCTGAAAGGTAGCCGTGGGATATTTATCGGATTCCAGGTAATTTTCATTGAAATGTTCCTGCATGAGGGACTTCTCAAATTCAAAGGACTTAATGGGTATAGAAAAGACAATCTCGCCAGTTGAAAGATCTATTGCACTCTGACCATCAAGGTTAGTTGCTTCTATATCTTCCATCGGTGCATCGGAAAAGAAATGTACCGAGGATGAAACGGATTTATACTTTTGGGCCAAAGATTTATTTGACAGCAACAATAGAATCAGGAGACCTGCGATTCGAAAATTTTTCATAAACAGGATTTATAATTTTATAATATTAATTATCAAGAGCCCCTGCATCTACCCAGCATGTGATATCGTCAATTTCCTTTTGTGAAAGAATTATACCAGACACAGGGGGGGGCATTGTTCCATTAGAGGTCCTCGTCTTGATTCTTTCAGCATTCGAGGAGACCTGCTCGTATGTTTCCAATGTGGGTTGTTGCCCTCCTGATGTATGACAGCCTGGAATAGCACAATTGGTATTAATAATGGGTTCCACCTCATCCGAAAAGGAAACACCTTCAGGAGGACATTCTTTAATGCCGTACAAATCCTCTGCATTGTCATAGGTACAGGCAAAAGAAAAGATAACAAGTCCGATAATAAACAGTTTTTTCACGTAAGTATCCGGCTAGTTATTCGGAGCACCCTGGTCTACCCAATCCGATATCAATTGAACTTCCGCGTCAGGTAGAGGCCCTGTTGGTGGCATTGATCCGCTGGAGGTACGGAATTTGATTCCACTGGCATTTGCACTCACATCAGCATAGGTGGCAAACGAAGGGATTCCCTGCCGTTCTCCATGACAATTGGATATCTGACAATTTGTGTCAATGATAGGTCGTATCTCAGCTGAATAGGATACTTCCGGAACTTCTGTCACAGTGGCCATTTTAGAATCTGTACAATTATTGGCGTCCTTTACAGTAACGGTGTAGTCGTTGGCCTCAAGATCTGTAAATGTGCCATTATTTTGAAAATTGATCCCATCAA
>CAYMFU010000304.1:0-7535 GCA_964389805.1 uncultured Roseivirgaceae bacterium
CTGCCCTCCTTCCAACCCAACGCATTTTAGAACGATTTCATTATCTCCTGAATCAAATTGAATTGGAACAGAGATATAATTCCGGAGATAAACTCGGGAGGGATCTCTGGTATTTATCGTATCATTTTTGTTAAATTCAACAGATTCACCATTTAAATGCACATTGAATGCCCCACCTTCAGGCATATGAGCAGCAGTTACGCCTATATTGTATAAGCCCTTTTTCGGTTTTCTTATATTAAACTTGAGATTATCACCGTTGGCCAAGGGTTTCCATACCAGAATTTTCTTTTCTGACCAGAAGGTGCCAATTACTAGTTCTGTTTCTGATGGATTTACCAAAATATCCTCGGCCTGTGAAAATGAGAATCCTGATGATCCAAGGTATGCCAGGGGAGACCATTCAAGGTAGGGGATCCTGTTGACACTAGACTTAGAAATGGGTATAAAATCATCAATGCATCCAGGTAGTGTATATGCATAGATTATTCTTCCATATGAGAAATTCGATACCACTCCATGATGCCGCAATTCCATATAAAAAGCTATGTTTTTATTGAAGGTAATATCATCTGAAATATGCCATCTGAAGTTTGAAACATATCCTCTGTTTCCCGGCCCATCATTTCTGGGTTGTCCGCAGTAAAGAAAAGAAAAGAAATGTTCTGCTGACCATGAATAGTTAAAATAATCCTCAGAACCAGTCCCAAAAAAGGAAGGAAATTTATCATCATCAATAAATATCTTTTCATCACCTTCACCCCACCAGTTACCCCATGACATGACCGCATCACTCGGATTGTATAAATAGGCAGCCGTGCCTACTATACGTCCAATTCCTTTGGCTAAATAATAAGGGATATCCACAATGGATGAATTAGATGCTGTTAATCCGTGATCCATTTTCCATCGAGCCCGGAAGTGCATGGATTTGTCCTCTTTCCATATATAGTCTTTAAAATGAACTGAACCTGTGATATCCGTAGATTCATCTGACATATTTTTTATTTCTATCCTGACATATTCAGAAAATGGCATAATAAATCGACAAACCATAATGCCATCAGGATATATGGAAAATGGATAAGAGTTGTAAGGATTGAGTCCGGGGGCTGCACCAAAGAAATCTCCTAAAGGAGCATGTACCTGAGGAATATCGGCATCGTCAAAGTATATGTTCAATATATTGCTTCTTAGTGCTGATTCGAGGTCGTTGGTGGTAAGCTTGATGGAAAAATAATCAATTGCCTTTGAGCCCTCGGAATGTAATAATTCAACTGATTTGTTTGCTGGAATGGAAATATTGAAAGCTTCCGATATATTAAGCAAGGAATCATGATTATTATCGTTTTTATACAATATATCCTTCAGGCTTTTAAGTTTATTTGCATAATCAGAGATATTCTTTGTCTGGAAGGATCTAACTTTAACCTCATCATCATAAAGTCGGACTCCGACATGATAAAAGTGGATCTTCTTGATATCCCCAATCCATTCTATCCGGCATCCTTTAGAAAAGGGTATTGGAAAGTAAGTGGCATCAAACTGTCTGTATACTTTCTGAGAGGTCAATTCATTGTTTATATCAGAAATCTCTGAGGCTATATTCCAGAAAAATTCTTCAGCATTTCCATCGTATAAAGGCTCATCCTGCTTATCTAGATATAGTCTGACCCTGCCGTTAAGCCCTGCAGTCCATAAACGTAATATTGCTCCTGGTCCATCTACATCACAAATCAGGTAGGTGCCTATACCAGATGTATCCGGAGGTTCTATCACTTCTTCGAATCCAGGTATCGGTTCCCCGCCAAATCCGTCTGAATTATAGAACCAACCCTTCGTGCCAGGTGTTTTGCTGCGTCGGTCATAGGAAGAAAATTGAATGGTTCGATAGGTTTGATCCGGCAATAAGGTAAGCCTGTTGAGATTCGTCATTTCATCAACAAGAGTTCCGAATGTTATGGTTTCCTGTCCATGAACAGAGGACATAAAAAGGGATACAGCGATCAAGCATAAACTAAAATATCCAAATTTTAAAATTCCAATTGTGCAGATATCTCCAAGCTTTTCAGTAAAACTGATTGAAAATCGCATCCCATTTGATTTGCTGTGAAAACTATTTTTCATGGAATAAAAATTCCGCATTTTCATAATATATTTTATCAATGACTTTTTTGGGGAGCTTTAATCCCATTATATCATTTAATGTTGTGTCCGTCGCCAGGTACATCCAGTCGTTCATCCAGTGATTGTACATAGATTCTGTTTTACTGTTAAAATCCTGCGGATTTACATCGCTTACTGACATATCAGTAGCATAAAGAATTCTGTCCTGGTATTTGATTAAAAAATTACGCACGTGATCCCAATCTTCGACCGACTGATTTCTTAAATGTCCTATCCTGGCTGCCATATCTACTTTAAAGTTTGAGAATCTATCCAGCCGCACTGCTAGTTCATCCACATTCCACTCGAGGCTACCCAGGTGTGCTCCAATAAATATAATGTCCGGGTATCTTTCAAGGAGTTTATCCCGTGCATTTATCTGATCTTCATAAGAAGGCATTTCCGGATGCAAATACATATGATATTGGGGATGATTTTTATAATAGGCCCGGTCACCGGCAACCGTCATTTCATCTTCAGGAAGCCAGCAATTTCTGGGTTCACCAAGATGCGCTAAAAGTGGAATACTATTTTCTTCCAGGTATTTAAAGACTGGTTCAAACTCCTTATCGTCAGCCATCACATAAGATCCATTCTGATCTAGTAATTCCATACCTATGTTTTTCCAGATCTTGATACCTGATGCGCCTTTGTCCATACATTCATCGATCCGGTCTATAGTCATAGAGGTAAAATCGGATTGCCCAAAATTTTCAACTGAAAAGGTCCCAAGAAATGCGTATGTCTGAGAATTATCCTTAAAAATTGTCTCTGATAAATTCAATTGTTCATCGAGCGGGTATCCTGAATCTACATTGGGTGACAACAGTTTGAAGTTGAGGGAAGTCACGTATTCCATATAGTTGGCATCGATTGTAAAATAATGGAAGTGCGCATCAATTTTTGGCACTTTTTCGAAATCATCAATCGTGTATGACATCTGTTTTGTTTGGCAGGAGGTTATCATGACCAAAAATCCGAAAGCGTATATTTTTAAGATACAAACTAGATTGTTTTTCATATTTTCTTTAGCAGATAGCCATAAATGTTTATGTTGTTCTATTTTATATTAAAATCCTCTTTTGATTTTATAACAGAATATTGAACAGCCTTTATATCAGGTTCAATATTTATCTGATAAGGATATTCGGCGTACCAATAGGTAGTCAGCGCGTAATTCATTACGATCGATGCCCAATGCCATAATTCTATATCAGCTTTAATGGATCTATTAAACGGGATAGCATCCAATGACCGATGCCGCATATTTACGGTTAATCCCCAATCGGTATTTCCAACTCCAATTGGCTGTGCTAAAAATGGGTGGGAGAATGGTTCCGGTCTGCCAAATGCATAACCATAATAATCTTCAGAACCCGTTCCAAAACTGGAGGGGAAAGTTTCACCATCAACGAAGATCTTCTCATCACCTTCACCCCACCAATGCCAGGTATTGTTATAAAGTGTTACCTGGTCTCCTGCGTATAATCCCTTGCCATTAATATCGATAAAATTAATGTCGAATTTTGCCCCATCCTCATTCCTGGTCTTTATGTTACGGTATTCATGCCATGCAGAACCAAAATACATGCTGTTCGATTTCCATTCATAATTTATCAGGCCTGTACTGCCTTTCAATTCAATTTCTTCAGCCCCAAAATTGATAAATACCATACGGCAATTCTCCTGGTACGGCATAATCCATCTGGATTCCATCGCGCCATCATCCTTTGTTTCATTGATCCAGGTTCTATAGGTGGAAGGTATATACCCTGTACCGAAGAAATCTCCTACCGGTACCCAGACCGATTGAATTCCATCGAATGATATGGAAAGAACAGTAGACCTGAGGGCTTGTTCTTTATCCTTTGCCTGTATATTCAGAGATATGTAATTTATAGCTGATTCCTTTTTTGAAAATTCCATTACAAGTGAATCCCCTGGCTGTACTTTCTTACGAAACTGGATTATAGTATCCGATTTGATCGGTTCATTTAAGAGAATCTCTTTGACTTTGTAAAGTAAAGGATTTTCCTGTATTAGATCTTCTTTCGTAAAGCTTCGTACACTAACCTCAGGAGTATATTTCCGATAACCAATGTTATAAAATACGTCTGGCCAGTAATACGCTTCGTTCAGCGGGAATCTCTTTTTCAATATTAGCGAATCACATTCATAGGTTATCTTACAATTACTTGAGAATGGAATAGGTAAATAAAGGTTGTGATCATAATCTCTCCCTTCTTCCCCAAGAGGAGCCCCCTCATGAACAGAAGCAGAGAAGGGATAGTCTGCCAATTGGTTGCCACTGAGGACTTCTGAAGGTAATCCTTCGATGACAGGAATTGAACTATGGTCGAGGTAGATTCGAATGATCCCATTCTGCGCCTTATAAAATGTCATCCACCATCTGACGATCGCCCCGGGACCCTTTGCATCAAACATTACAAATTCCCTGCGCGCGGAATTATTTTCAATTCGCAGAAAATGCGACATATCATTGTTCGCAAACCATCCCGAACTATCAGGTGTCCTTGACTTTCTGTTATAGCTGCTGAATTGTTTAAGTTCATAAGGGATCTCCGGGAAATAGGTAAGCTGAGTCCGGTTGGCCATTTCTTCCAGTAAGGTATGTAGGGATACCGATTGCGTATAACTATTGGAAAGTGTGATTGCCAGAAGAAATGACAGGATAAAGGAGGAGGTTAATCCCTTTCGGTTCATTTAAAAAATAATTTGGGGTATTAAATACCCATTCTTATCAAAGATCTTTAAATTGGATTTCTAAAACAACCAAGAGCGCGTTTATGTTTTTAATCAAACTCAGCTTACATCTATAGTTGCAATTTCATTACCTTCTCCAAAACGAGTGAAACAGCTCCAATGGATGTTGCATGTTCTTTAAAGGTTGTCGATTGAATTTTCAGATCCTGGTTAGGAGAAAGCAGGTATCTGGATTTCTTACTTTCTATAAGGTCGAAGAAGAATTTACCAGCCAGTGATATTCCACCTCCAATAAATACTGATTCCGGATTTAATAAATTGGCTATTGTCCCTATCCCTTTTGCCAGGTACTCAGTAATTGTATCATATATTCTTATTGAACTCGGATCTCCCTGCTTTGCTGCGATAGATACCAGTTCTGCAGTTACTAAATCAGCATTGCCCTCACATAGATCTTTCAATATAGATACTTCTCCATTTAGTATGGCAGCCTTGCCTAAATCTGATATTCGATGACCGGAGGCCAAAGCTTCAAGACAACCATACATCCCACATTTACATTTTACCGAACTATTCGTATCTACGGATATATGTCCAAATTCACCGGCAAAACCGGCATGCCCCTTGATCGGCTTCCCATCAATCACAAGTCCAATGGCAATACCATATCCAACATTAATTACAGCAAAATTTTTAAGGTTATTATTACTCCCCATATTTAATTCGCCAAGGGCCATCAGCCTTGTTGAATTGTCATAAAAAAATGGAAGATCTATTCTTTTGCTCAGGATCTCCCTTAAATCAATATTTGACCAGCCAAAGTCGGGGGATGATTCTATAATTCCAGTTTTATTATTCACAAGGCCGGCAACACCAATTCCAATTCCCCAGATTTTAACATTCTCCTCTTTTCTGTCTTTAAGCTTATTGATTACTTGTACTAATTTCTCAATTATCGAATTAAATCCTCTATCAATTTCTGTAGGTACCTGGATCTCTGAAATGAACTTTGCATTGAGGTCTACAAGACAACCCCTTATATAAGTAGCCCCCAGGTCAATGCCTATGATATAATTATTTTCATTTTTGAATTTTACCATAACCGGCGGACGGCCACCATTGGAGTTGCCAATGCCCATGTATTCTATCAAATTATCTTTATGGACCAGTTCATCAACAATCCGGGAAATGGAAGGTGGGGTTAATCCTGTTTTTTTGGCAATATCAGACCTGCTTATATGTGAGTTTTGCTTTACTAATTTCAAGATTAGCCGCTTATTGGTCAGGTTCATTAAACCTGCATCCATTTTCGCATAATCTTTCTTCATTTTGGGTTTTGATATTATGATTTCAAAAATATTAACATTACATAAAAAAGTATGTTAAACACCTAGTTAATTAATGTAACTTGTTTTAATCTATATTATATAAACTAATATAAATAAGTTAAATTATACTTAAATGTAAGAAAAAAATAGAAAAGTGTTGCAATGTATTCAATATATTTCTACTTTAGAATATCATTTTAATAAGTAAGAATAGATTTTTTAACCATATTTTTTAGAAATTGAAAGAAATAGGAATTGTTAACAGGGAAATAGCCAGAGTTGTTTCTGAGCAGGGGCACCAGGATTTTTTAATGGTCGTTGATGCTGGTTTTGCCATTCCAAAAGAGCTAGAAGTAATAGATGTATCAATTGCGGAAAATAAACCAATGGTCCTTGAGGTCCTGGCAGAACTAAAAAATTTCTATTCAGTGGAAAAAATGATCCTGGCAGTTCAGACAAAGAAATCAAATCCGACACTATACAGGAATATATCATCGATGTGGGGAGAAGGGATGGAAGTCGAGGAAGTTGACCATACCGTGCTCAAGAAAAGAGCAAAAGAAGTCAAAGCTGTGATTCGTACCGGGGATTTTACGGCATATGGTAATGTAATACTGGTATCTGGTGCCGGTGACAGATGGTATATGGAAAACAAAATCTGATCCTAAAATTTTTTTAAATGAATATAAGTACGATTGATCTGATAATTATTATCATTTTTTTACTTGGCATAACGCTTATTGGCGTCTTGCAATTAAGAAAGAAGCGGGATACCAGCGATAGTTTCTTTCTTGCCGGTCGAAATCTAAGATGGCCACTTATAGGTTTGTCCTTATTTGCTGCCAACATATCTACGATACATTTAGTTGGTTTAGCATCCTCCGGTTTTAATGAGGGAATGGTATGGGGCAGTTTTGAATGGCTTGCCGGTGTGACCTTGATTTTTCTTGCTTTGATTTTTGCCCCTTTCTATTTTAAAAGTAGAATACAGACACTGCCAGAATTTCTTGAAAGGAGATATGATTCCCGGTCGCGAACGGTATTTGCCTTTATCGCCATACTCGGAGCTTTATTTGTACATATTGGACTGAGCCTGTATACCGGTGCGATCATTTTTCAGCGATTCTTTGGTGTGGGTGTCTGGACTTCCATTACCGTACTATCTTTTCTGACATTAATTTATTACGTGGCTGGGGGATTGAGGGCAGTTGTATATACACAGGCAGTCCAGACAGGGGTTCTGATATTTGGATCAATTGCATTAACACTGGCTGGATTTGTGAAACTTAATGAATTCATGGCTTCCTCAGGCATGGC
>CAYMFU010000305.1:0-34341 GCA_964389805.1 uncultured Roseivirgaceae bacterium
CATTTTTAAAACATATAAGGTTATTCGAGATCCTGAAATAACTATTGAAGCAAATCCCGATGACCTGATTATCTCAAAGCCAAAGGAACTGAAATCTGCTGGATTTAATCGATTGAGTATCGGGATCCAGTCATTTGATGACAATATGCTTAAATACTTGAACAGGGTCCATGACTCAAAGGATAGCATAAATGCAATTAGAAATGCTGAACATGCAGGATTTAAAAATATAAACCTGGATTTGATCTTTGCCATCAAGGAAAACCATATGAATATTTTAAAAGAAGATATTGACAAAATGGTTCAAATACAACCTCAGCATATATCAACTTATAGCTTGACAGTTGAGAAAAATACTGTATTTGGGAATTGGATACGGAAAGGAAAAATTGGTATAGTATCCAGTGATAACTCTGCTCATGAATTCGAGTATATAATGGAAACTCTTGGAATAAACGGATACCAGCAATATGAAGTGTCAAATTTTTCGAAACAAGGATTTATTTCCAAACATAATAGCAATTACTGGAAAGAGGTCCCATATCTCGGAATTGGCCCCTCGGCTCATTCATTCAAGGGCAGAACCAGACAATCAAATATTAGCAACAATTCTAACTATATAAAAAGCATAGAAAAAGGAATAATTCCTGCTGTTGAGGAAGCCCTCTCAAAGACAGATAGAATGAACGAACTGTTACTAACTGGATTGAGGACAATCTGGGGAGTAGATTTAAATTTAATCAAAAAAAGGTTTGGGGTAGATTTAGAAATGTATAATAATAGTTATATTCGGGACCTTATTAAACTGAATTTAGCCACATTTAATAATGGAATAATGCAATTAACAAAAAAAGGTATACTTATTGCGGATAAAATTTGCAGTGATTTGTTTTTTATTGATGAAAACGGTTGAAGCTCTAAGAACAATTTATTAAAATAGCGCCGAAATTAAGTGGAGATTATATTATCTTTGATGTAAATCTATCCTGAAATGACGAGCGAAGAGAAAAAGGCACTTCTTCTATTAAAGTCGGTGATATTTCACTATCACGGACTGGATGAAGACGAGCAGAAGATTCTGGACGAAACGGCCAAGCAGCTCGATGCTCAGGTTGAGTTGAAATGGGCAAATGAGTTTATATCCAAAGATTACCTTTCAGCTTTCGAACGTGCGCGCGAATATCTGAATGAAACAATCGGTAATTACGACAAATCTTTAAGACTTGAATATCTTGATCAGGTCTGGCAAGCCAATAATAAAAAAGGGTACATCACAGAAATGGAAGCAACCGCTATGCTTAAGCTTGCTAAAGACTGGCATGTTGAAAACGAATTGATCGAGATGGTAAGAAAATAATCAGTCATCTGTGATCTTCCCGGATAAGCAACTTATATTTTTTCTACTAATCCAACTTCTGACACTATTTAAAATAACTCCCGTTTTACCTCAATATTCTATTGACCAGAATTATAGCAGGGGTGATTCTTTACGAGGTAGTCTAAATGAATTCCGCTCATGTTTTGATGTAAAGTATTATGATCTTTTGGTAGGAACTGATTTACAAAATCACTCTATCTCCGGAATGAATCGTATACAAATGGAGGCTGTAAGGGATTTTGATAGAATACAACTCGATCTATTTTCGAATATGTTCATTGATTCAGTCATTTATAATGGAAATTCACTTTCGATCGAGCGCACCGGGCATGCATTTTTTATCCAGTTCCCAGGGATCATCAAAAAAGGAAAGAATATTTCAGTTACAATTTATTACCATGGCCGACCTGTAATTGCAAAAAACCCACCCTGGGATGGGGGATTTGTTTGGGCCAAAGATTCACTTAATCGGGATTGGGTAGGTGTAAGCTGCCAGGGTATAGGAGCCAGTTTATGGTGGCCAAATAAAGATCATCTTTCCGACAGGCCCGATAGTATGCGGATATCCGTAGTGGTTCCCAACTATATTCAGGCAATATCTAATGGAAAGCTTATTGAGGTAATAAACCTGGATTCAGATAATAGCCAATGGATTTGGAAAGTAAGCTACCCCATTAATAACTATAATGTAACCATAAATATAGGTCATTTTACCCACCTCCAGGATCATTATATAGGACAGGAAGGCAAATTGGATCTTAATTACTATGTGCTGGATTATAACCTGGAAATTGCCAGACAACAGTTTAAACAAGTGCAACCCATGCTGAAGTGTTATGAACTGTATTTTGGGCCGTTTCCTTTTTATAATGATGGATATAAACTGGTGGAAACCCCATATTACGGGATGGAGCATCAGAGTTGTATTTCCTATGGTAATGATTTTCAGAATAACGAGTTTGATTTTGATTACATAATCATCCACGAAAGCGGTCATGAATACTGGGGGAACTGTATATCCATCAAAGATATGGGCGAACTATGGATTCATGAAGGTTTCACCACTTATATGGAATCCTTGTTTATTGAATATTTTAATGGTAAAGAGATAGCGCTTGAATACCTCGCTCAGCAAAAACCATCTATAGAAAATCGAAATCCCATGCTCGGTCCACTTAATGTGAACTATGATAACTGGATGGATACGGATATTTATTATAAGGGCTCATGGATGCTTCATACCATTCGGAATACCATAAATGATGATGAGATATGGTTTGATTTATTGAAATCTGTATTTCAGCATTTTAAATACAGGACCGTAACAAGTGAAGAAATAATCCGGTATATGGATTCAAATATCGAGTATGACCTTAAACCGATCTTTGATAATTTTTTAAACATTGCAAATCCTCCCGAACTCAGAATTAATATTAAGCAAAGAAAAGAAAAGGTGCTTTTAAAATATTCCTGGCGTGATGTAAACAAATACTTCAATATGCCTGTGGACGTCCAATATGGGAAGGAGTTCATCCGGCTATATCCAGTAATAAAAAAACAGAAAAGGGAATTTCATTTAATTGAGGATGCAGAGATATCTTTTGACACCCGCCATGGTTATTTTATGATTTCTATCAAATGAATCGATTTACAGGCTCATCATTTCCTTGAATTTGGATGACTGTCTGCGGCTGACTTCTATTCTGCCTCCGCCTTTAAGTTGCACCATCAACCCCCCATTGAACCAGGGCTCAATTTTCTCAACCCAATGTAGATTAATAATATGTTTTCTGCTGGCCCGGAAAAAGGTCCTGTCATCCAGTCGTTCATCCAGTGCATTAAGGGACTTATGGATCATCGGCTTGAAACTCTCAAAATATACTTTAATGTAGTTCCCATCAGATTCAAAAAGTCGAACCTCGGATAAACGCACAAACCAACATTTATCGCCGTCCTTTACAAAAACCTGGTCATTAGCACCGAGTTTTCTTTCTCTAAGGGGTAGATCCTGAAATGGTTCCTCCTCTTCTAGTTTAAATAGCTTTTTAATACTTTCAGCAAGGCGTTCCGGTTGTATTGGTTTTAATAAATAATCGAGCGCATTTACCTCAAATGCTTTAAGGGCGTATTCATCATAAGCGGTCGTAAATATAACTTTTGGTACGCTATCCAGCATTTCAAGCAAATCAAATCCCGTTTTACCAGGCATCTGAATGTCCAGGAATAGTAAATCCGGGTCCAGAGTTATTATTTTCTGATAGGCATCATCCACATTAACAGCTTCTCCGATTATCTCAACTTCGTGATGATCCTTCAAAAGATTTGTCAACTCCTTTCTTGCCAGCCTTTCATCATCGATTATTAATGCTTTCATATTTAAATATTTAATTTCAACCTCTTAAATTCAGTACGGCACTAATAGTATTGAGGAATATTAATTTCTGTTAATACGGTTTTATTATTCTCATTTTCAATTTTAAATGTAGCTGATTTGCCAAAGATAAGGTTTAACCTTTGTTCCGTATTCTCAATCCCATATCCGGAATTGTTCTTTCCATGACCATTTGCGTACTGGCCACTATTTCTGATCTGTATTCTCAACTGATCTTCTTCCTGCCATGCTTTAAGGCTAATATTCCCTCCCTTGGTAAGAGTGGCCACTCCATGTTTGATTCCGTTTTCGACCAATGTCTGGATCATAAGCGGAGGTATCTGATAAGAATCTGCATCCGGAGAAATATCGATGTTTACATTAAGTCTTTCTTCAAGTCGTATGGCTTCCAGGTCGAGGTAATCCTTCACTGTCTTAATCTCATCACTGAAATCAATCAACTTACGCTTATTCATTATGAGAGAGTTCCGCAAGATATTTGAAAGTTGAGTAATGGCTCGTTTCGATTTTAATGGATCTTCATCAACAAGGGCACGAATACTATTCAGGGCATTGAAAATAAAATGTGGATTAAGTTGTGATTTAAGTTTGTTCAATTCGATCTCATAGATAATAGCATCGTATTTCAGGGAGGCATTATATCTTTCAAAATAGTGGAAAATAAAATAAATTGCTGCCCAGATAATATAAAAAACCAATGAATAAATAAGATTTCCCAGCATGGCCGTCAAGCCCAGAGCACTCTCTAGATTAATTGTTTCCAGTAAGGTTGACCCTATGATATGAACCAGGTAATTGCTGATACCAAGTACCAATGAAAACAATAAAACTCTTGGCAACAATTGTATCAATGAAAGTTCAAGCCAGTTGTTTTTTAGAACCACATACCGAAAAAAATGAGTAGATATTAAATAATATCCGGAAAGTATAAATATAACTATGGACCGATTAAGCGTAGCAATATCCGCAAAGAACAATAGAAATATATTGAACATAGCCCAGGCAGTCCACCCAAACAATTGCAATATCCAATAGGCCCTTCTTTTAGAAATTTTAATATCCAAGATTCCGAAAATTTAATAGTGTAAATCTATACAGGTACTTGAATTAATCATTCGACATTTATATTAAAGGTATTAAAAATTTTTAATGGGTGTATTTTTCTTATATGTTATAAGCGAAATGCCTTGTAATAAGTAATTTGCGGTAAGCCAATAAAATTAACCATTACAATATATTACAATCTGATATATAAGCATCAGGCCTGATTTCAGTATTATAATCCAGCCGAAAAACCTGCCGCAAAATAATATTTGGATAGGATATTCAATATTTCCTTTTCCTGTTTAAAAAAAATAATGTTTAAATAAAAAAACAATATAATATTTTGCATTATTTATAAATAAATAATTTAATTTTGCATCATTAATATTATTTGTCATAATCAGTATTTTATTTTGTCAAGTCATGAAAACCATTATATATTTCTTTGTAGCAATATTTTTTATGTCAGCTGAAACTATTAATGCTGATGAAAAAGAGACAGGATCATCAAATGATTTTAACTTTATAGATAGTGAATACCTTGAAACAGAGGATTACTATGAGAATCTGGAAAACCAGGCTGTTAATAAAGTAATTATTTATGATGCTGATGGAAATGTCACAAGACAGATACAACTGACTGAAGATATCGAGCTATCTACGCCTTCAATTTTAAAGCCACTCATTTGCACCAGTGATTTTTTGACTCGTATAAATGGTGTTTCTTACTATATGTTTAATAAAAATCGACTATAAACTAAAAAAAAAATAAAAACCGGGAACTTTTTAAATGAATTATTGATTGTTAGTATTAGATAATTCATGGATGATAGGTTTTAGTTTTAATTTTTTGGTCAGGGTTGCGGGACCGCAACCCTGTTTCTTATAATGATGGGCCAGGAGGATCTATAATTAAATTAATCCTTAATTGCCCGGCCATCATTCAATCCCCCAAGTTCATTTTTTAAATAATATCCGGTATAACTTTTCTTAACTTTTGCCAATTTTTCAGGCGTGCCGGAGAATACCAGTTGCCCTCCTTTGTCGCCTCCTTCGGGTCCCAGGTCAATGACATAATCAGCTACTTTTATTATATCCAGATTATGCTCAATAACGAGAACCGTATTCCCTTTATTTACAAGTTTTTGTAATACATCAATTAGATGTTGAATATCCTGAAAATGAAGCCCTGTTGTAGGCTCATCCAGAATATAGAATGTTTTACCTGTATCCTTTTTTGATAATTCTGAAGAAAGTTTCACCCTTTGTGCTTCCCCTCCGGATAATGTTGTAGCGTGTTGTCCCAAGGTAATATAACCCAGCCCGACATCATCTAAGGTTTTCAAAGTTTTTAAAATTCTGGGCTGGTGCTCAAAAAACTCAACAGCATTTTCTACTGTCATATCGAGTACATCCGCTATGGATTTCCCTTTAAACCTTACTTCAAGTGTTTCCCGATTATATCTCTTGCCCTTACAGGTTTCACAATGCACATGCACATCTGGGAGGAAATCCATCTCTATCAACCTCATGCCAGCGCCTTCACAGGTTTCACATCTTCCACCCTTTACATTAAAGGAAAACCTTCCAGGTTTATATCCCCTTATCTTAGATTCAGGAAGTTCTGCAAACAGGGAGCGTATATCTGAAAATACACCTGTATAGGTAGCCGGATTAGAGCGGGGTGTTCTTCCAATTGGTGATTGATCTATTTCTATAACCTTATCAATATGCTCAAGTCCTTCAATGGAAGAAAATGGCAACACCTCTCTCCTGGAACGATACAATTTCCGGCTTATTATCGGATATAAGGTTTCATGGATCAGAGTAGATTTGCCAGATCCGGAAACCCCGGTTACGCAAATAAACTTGCTCAAGGGGAAGGAAACGTCTACATCCTTCAAATTATTCCCTTTTGCTCCTGAAAGTCTTATCTCCGGGCCGCTTCCATTCCTTCTTTGTTTGGGAGTCTCAATACGTCTTACACCGTTGAGGTAATCAGATGTGAGCGTGCCATTATTTACAAATTCCAGAGGCGGACCTTCGGCAACAATATGCCCTCCATGTAATCCCGGGCCCGGGCCAATATCAATTATATGGTCTGATTCGACCATCATTTCTCTGTCATGTTCAACCACAATCACAGTATTGCCCAGGTCCCTGAGATCTTTCAGGGAACTGATCAGCTTTATATTATCTCGTTGATGAAGACCGATACTAGGTTCATCAAGAATATACAAGACACCAACTAATTGAGTCCCTATTTGAGTCGCAAGGCGGATCCTTTGCGCTTCTCCTCCAGACAATGTCCTCAGAGGACGGTTCAGGTCAAGGTAATCCAGGCCAACGTTTAGCAGAAATTTTAATCTTTTCCTGATTTCCTTAAGTATTCCTGTCGCTATGATTTTTTGCCTCTCATTTAACCTGGCTTCAAGATCGTTAAACCAATGTTGCAACTTACCAATATCTAAAAGGGCCAATTCCGCAATATTTTTACTGTCAATTTTAAAATGTAGCGCTTCCTGTTTTAATCTTGCACCCTGACAGTCCGGACATTTCTGTGAAACGGTGTACTCCCTTACCCATTTCTGGATCTTATCAGATCCTGACTTTTTCTGTTTTTGAAGAAAGTTTACAATTCCCTCAAACCTGGTATACCAATCTGTTCCAGGATACTTTATCGATTTGACAGCGACAGGATTTTCATCTCCGAAAAGCAATACGTTAAGTACATCTTCCGGTAAATCCTTAATTTTCGTGGTTATAGACAGGCCCTTTCGTTTTAAGATGGCTTCGATCTTTTTAAAGATCCAGATATCCCGGTACTCTCCAAGCGGGGCTATTCCGCCACGGCTTATTGATAATTCATCGTCGGGTATAACAGATTCTCTGGTAATCTCCTCTATATGCCCAAGACCATTACAAGTAGGACAAGCCCCATAAGGGCTGTTAAAGGAAAACATATTTGGCGCGGGTTCATCATAAGATAATCCCGTTTCCGGATCCATCAGATATTTTGAAAAGTGATGCACATTGCCACTTGCGTCAAGAGCCATAACCAACCCTTTCCCTTCCCTCATCGCTGACCTGATAGATTCGGTCACGCGGTATCGCTCATCCTCCCTTACGATAAGCCTGTCAATTACGATTTCAATATCATGAACTTTATAGCGGTCGACTTGCATCTTTGGTACGAGCTCCTGGATCTCACCATCGATTCGTACTTTTGAATAACCCGTTTTCCGTATCTGGACAAAAAGCTCCCTGTAATGACCTTTTCTCCCCTTAACTATGGGGGCCAAAATGATGAGTTTCTGTCCTGAAAATTGCTTTATGATCTGATCTATAACCTGGTCTTCCGATTGTCTGACCATTTTTTTGCCGGTTATATAAGAAAATGCCTCCCCCGCCCGGGCAAATAATAATCGCATAAAGTCATAGATCTCTGTAACAGTACCTACAGTTGAACGAGGGTTCCTGGAAGTCGTTTTTTGCTCGATTGAAATTACGGGGCTCAGTCCATTGATCTTGTCAACATCCGGTCTTTCCATGTTACCTATGAATGATCGGGCATAGGCAGAAAAGCTTTCCATATATCTGCGCTGGCCTTCAGCATATATGGTATCAAACGCAAGTGAGGATTTGCCGCTTCCACTAATACCGGTAATTACTACCAGTTTTTCCCGTGGGATGACAACATCTATGTTTTTCAGGTTGTGTTCCCTTGCACCAAATACCTCTATCTGCTCGTGATCAGGTTGGGTAGTATTATATGTCATTTATGTTTTATGACTGGATATTTAAAACTCTTTTAAACGAATCCTATCTGAGTTGACCAGCAATGAATCCGTTTCACGAATGCTTGCCTGAATAGAACTTGATGAATTCACTGGTATTTTCATGAAATATGTTTTTTTTGAGGACCTGATGGTCAAAGAATTCTGACGCAACCATGGATTATGTCTTTTCAAAATCTTATAATTTATCCCCTGTTCAAAAGCAAACGTAGTAAGGTCCGGAATTGTTTGGCTGATTTCAATATTTTCAACAACTTCTACAGGATATAGATCGTTTTTGTCAATATTGAACCCATATTTATCCTGGTTCTCCATAATCTGTTTCATGGATAAAATACGGAATACATATCTTGATGTTTCTTCATTTAAAAGCAGGTCATAATATGAGTCTACTTTCTGTTTGTCCATCTGACGTGTCAATCCCCGAATACCCATATTGTACGCTGCTGCCGCATTTGTCCAGCTGCCCAACTTTGCTTTTGCCTTAAGAAGATATTTGCATGCTGCTTCTGCGGATTTGACCGGATGATATCGTTCATCCACCTGACTGTTTACTTCCAGGCCCAGTTCTTTAGCTGTTGAGGGTAGAAACTGCCAGAATCCAACAGCTTTTTTAGGTGACCGGCTATTGCTCAAACCGCTTTCAATCATGGATAGATAAAGGAAATCTTCCGGAATACCATACTCTTGCAATACAGGCCTCATTTGCGGGAACCATCTATTGCTTTTTTTGATCATGAATATTGTGCTGGAATGGAAATGAGTATTTACTATGATCTCGTTATCAAATCTTTCCCTTAAATCCGGATCATCCATAATGATTTTCTCTCCGGCAAATTCAAGAACCTCCGGAACAGGATAGACCAGAACATGAGAGCGTTCAGCAGCAGTTCCTGCTGAATCAACAAATTCAACATCCCTTTGTCCTGGCATTTTTTCCAGCCTGGCTGAAAATATATAACCAGCAACTAATAGCAGAACAATAATAATGTAAATTCCTTCTCTTCTCAAAACGATTAAAAGTTTGGAGCCAGCATATATCTGGCATAAAAATCATTGATCCGGCTAACTGCCTCCTCGGGTGTATCCACCAGGTGGAAAATATCAAAATCACTTTTACTTACATTACCCTCAACCTCAAACATTACATTAAACATCCAGTCAATTATTCCTTTCCAATATTCTGTACCTACGAGAATAATTGGAAATCTTCCAATCTTCTTGGTTTGGATCAATGTTAAGGCTTCAAATAACTCATCCAATGTGCCAAATCCACCCGGCATACCAATGAATCCCTGGGAATATCTGACAAACATAACCTTGCGAACAAAGAAATAATCAAAAGATATCAATTTATCCGGATCTATGTATATATTATTTTCCTGCTCGAAAGGTAAGTGGATGTTCAATCCAACTGATTTCCCTTTGGAATCCTGGGCCCCCCTGTTTCCGGCTTCCATAATACCGGGACCGCCACCGGTAATAACCCCATAACCGCTTTCTACAAGCAATGAAGCTATTTTTTGAGCCATTAAGTAATACTTATTATCCTCCTTGGTTCTGGCCGATCCAAATATTGAAATACATGGTCCTATTTTAGCCAATTTTTCAAATCCATCTACGAACTCAGACATGATCTTGAAAATAGCCCACGAATCTGAGCTCTTTATTTCATGCCAGTCTTTATCTTCAAAAGCTTTTACGATTTCCTTCGCCTCCTCTTTAATATGTTTAATATCTTTTCGTTTCCTTTTTTCAATGAGAGGATAACGAATACCCGCTTTTTTATCAATCTTATCAATTTTCATGTGACTTTGAGTTTAATAATGTTGTATAATGCATCATCAATATCCTGAAACTTGAAATCAAATCCAGCATCGGCGATCTTCTTTGAGGATACACGGTTTCCTCCAAGAACCATGGAAGCTTTTTCCCCCAGAGCCAGCTTCAGGACAAACCCCGGAACACTCGGAAGAAAAAATGGTTTTTCCATTATGGAGGCTATAGTTTTTGTAAATTCCCGGTTAGTTACCGGATTTGGAGATACTGCATTAAAGGTGCCTTCTATATTTGGATATTCTATGCAATATTTTATTAGGTCAATCAGATCATCCAGATGCACCCAACTCACATATTGTTCACCACTTCCAATAGGAGAACTTAATCCCAGTTTAGAAAGTTTCATAAATTTTGGAACAGCTCCTCCGAAATAACTTAAAACCAATCCAATCCTTAAAATAACTACCCTGACTCCCAACTCGCTTATCTTATTCACTTCTTCCTCCCATTCCCGGGTAACCATTGCAAGAAAATCATCCCCTGGTTTAATCCGATCCTCGTCAATAAGAATACCTCCGGTATCATGGCCATATACTCCAATAGCTGATGCCGATATAAACGTCTTAGGCTTTTTTTTTGATTTTGCTATGGTATCGTACAAGAACCTTGTAGACTTTACCCTGCTATCCCTGATTTCCTGTTTTCTTTGGTTTGTCCAGCGACCTTCACCTACGCTTGCTCCAGCCAGGTGAACATAATGGTCGGCATTTTCCACCGCAACGGGATCAATTATTCCTTTTTCTATATCCCAGTGTCGAAGAATAGAATCGGGATCATCAGATTTCTCCCTGCTTAAAACCAGTACCCTGTATGAACTGAGTTTTAAGATACGCATTAAGGAGGAACCAATTAGCCCGGTACCGCCAGTAATGCAGACAGTCTCCATTCCTGTGGTCATGTCATGGATTGTTTTGTTTTATGCAAAAAAAAATAAAGCTAAAAATAGCTTTATTTTTTTAAAGGTTGAATTTTAAATATTATTATTTAAAAAGACATGTCGTAATTTTTTTCCTTTGCCAATGCACCGGTTCTATCGAATATCTTCCAGGTACCCTTCCGCTTTCCATCTTCATAAAACATCACATACCTTAATGTTCCCTTTGAATCCCAAATCTCCCACCTTCCATCTTTATGCCCGCGGTCGTATTTGATTTCACCTACTTTTACTCCTGCAAAATTCCATTTAACCCATTTCCCATGCTTTAGGTTTTCATGATATTCTCCCATCTCAATGACGTTCCCTTCTTCATTATATGCGACATATGCACCTTCCTTAATTCCATTTATGAAATTGATTGTAGTTCCTTCATGCCCTCCCCGATTAATATAAAAAGATAACTTAGCGTTAAAAGGAGGTCTAAAAATGAAGATTAGATATTAAGTCACAGGTCAGGAAGTATTAGGAAATTGTTATAATAAAAAAGCTTGTATTAAGACAAGGTTAAAACGAAGAAAGGTTAGTCAACATTAATTAACAATAAATTAACACAATTCTGAAAATACAATCTCAGGTAGATAAAAGAATGTTTTATTTCGAAATGGGTACTTTTTTCAATATTCGGTCCAGAATGAACTTGGTATCTACACCATCCGCTTCAGCCTCATAATTCAGGATCATCCTATGGTTCAGTACATCCATGGCAATTTCCTTTATATCTTCAGGCAGTACATATTTCCTTTCATCAAAATAGGCAATAGCTTTTGCAGCCAGGTTGAGATATATGGATGCCCGCGGTGAAGCCCCGAATTGAATATAACCTTGTTCTTCTTTCAATCCCAATTCTTCCGGATTTCGGGTAGCAAACACAAGTTCGATAATATATCTCTCCAGGGATTCGGAAATTCTGACTTTATTGATCTCATCCCTGATCTGGAATATATCCTTTTTTGTAAGAATGGTCTTGATCTTATCATCAAAACTCATATTGGACATCCTCCGCATGATCTCCATCTCCTCTTCTTTTGTAGGATAATCTACAAATACCTTCATCATAAACCGGTCCACCTGGGCTTCAGGAAGAGGATAGGTACCTTCCTGGTCTATCGGATTTTGGGTGGCCATAACCAGGAAAGGTTTATCAAGTTTGTATGTGGTATCACCAATGGTGACTTGTTTTTCCTGCATGGATTCCAACAAGGCGGATTGTACTTTTGCCGGAGATCTGTTTACTTCGTCAGCCAGGATCATATTTGCAAAGATAGGTCCCTTCTTAACTTCAAATTCCGATTTCTGTTGATTGTATATTAAAGTACCAATTAAATCTGCTGGCAGTAAATCCGGGGTAAACTGGATACGATGAAAATTAAGATGAAGAACTCTTGCCAGGGTGTTAACAGTTAAGGTTTTCGCAAGACCCGGAACGCCTTCCAGTAGAATATGCCCCTGTGTAAATAAACCGATAAGCAACCTGTTTATCATATATTCCTGTCCAACTACAATTTTGGATACCTCGGAGAATACTTCTTTAATTTTATCCTGATGTTCTTTTTTAATATCTGTGCTTTCAGCCATGATCTGAATTAATACTTTTTAAACGAATGCAAAAATATACATAAATGAATTAATAGTAAGATATACTTATAGATGAAATACTCTAAATTTTAATGTATTTTTGACCAATGAAGAAGATTTTTTTAATACTAACCCTGTCTTCAATATTTTTTTTCATTTCCAGCTGTGGCAATAAGAGAGTTGAAGAGGATCCGCCGGGAGAATTAGAATATGTGCTTACATGGAGTGATGAATTTGATGGTGAAAACATAGACGCGGGCAAATGGGATAAACCAGAAAATAACAGACGTAACAATTCAGAAGGCCCTGATGGTTGGTGGCTTAAAGAAGATTCCTATCTGGATGGTAAGGGTAACTTAGTCATTCGTGCCAGGAAAATTGACAACCGGAACGACGACGATGATCCCTACGACTATTCTACAGGGGCTATCCGGTCTAAAGGGCATTTCCAACAAAAGTTCGGAAAGTTTGAGATCCGGTGCCAATTGCCTGAACAGGCTGGATGGTGGGTAGCCTTCTGGCTTCATTCACCTAGTGTGGGTAATGTGAATAATTCTGGTGAGGATGGAACGGAAATTGATATTTTTGAAGGATTCGGCTGGACGGATACATTGAATTTTGCCTTGCATTGGGATGGATATGGGGCTGATCATAAATCAGAGGGTTATAAAAAAACAATTGATAGGATCCGGGATGGTTTTCATACGTACACTTTGGAGTGGAATGAAAAGGAATACATCTTTTTTGTGGATAATGAAGAGGTATGGAGAACCAGCGCCGGAGGCGTTTCGAAAGTTCCTGCCTATGTTAAGATCACAGGTGAACTATCCACCGAGAGTTGGGCAATAAATGAAAATTGGTCAAACGATCCGGAAATGGCCGAATATCCAGACTATTTCATAGTTGATTATGTTAGGGTATATCAAGATAAATCCCTATTGTAACTATAAATCCGATCCATGTGGACCTGCCCTGAGTGTCAACAAAAATTTATTAACCAGAACCATCCCCATTCATGTAATGAAAGAACTATAGATGATTTTTTAATAGGAAAATCCGAGTTAACCATTGAATTATACCATCATTTCATTGGTGAATTGAGTAAACTTGGAAAATTCAAATTACATCCAGCCAGATCCCGAATTGCTTTTGCTGCAGATATCCGGTTTGGATACATTAAAACCCTGGGAAAGAATTTTGTGGATGTTGCGCTTACATTTAATAAGCCATATAATGATAATCTTTGTTTTTACCGGATCGGCGAGGTCCCGGGCGGAAAGTATTATCAACACTATCTTAGAATCTATCGCAAAGCAGATGTAAACAAAGAAGTACTTAAGTATATGAAATTAGCTATTGAATCTGGTTACAGAAAATAACCGATTAAGATTTAAAAGTGAATCAAATTAAAGTATGTATATTATTATACAGGGAAGATAAAAAACAAATTATAAAAATAATTTAACGTTAAATTATTATTTCATCTTGGCTAAAAAACAAAACCACTATAGCTTAAAATCCGATCGATTAAGACTCGATGAAATAACTATTAGTGACTTGGAGGAAATTCATGTACTTCATTCCATACCTGAAGTAGATGAATTCAATACATTAGGCATCCCTGCCGACCTAAGGGAAACGAAAGAATTTATGCAGCCGATAATCAAAGATCAGCTTTCTAATAAAAGGAAACATATCTGTTGGAGCGTTCGGAATTCTTCTAATGATAAATTTATCGGATTAGCCGGTCTTGTATTATCTGCAGAAAGGTTCAAAATGGCTGAAATTTATTTTAAACTATACCCGAAGTTCTGGGGGCAGGGGTATGCCACAGAGCTGGCAGGAATAATATTTCGTTTCGGATTCGAAAATTTGGGATTACACCGTATTGAAGCAGGTGTGGCGACTGATAATACCAGGTCCATTCGGGTTCTTGAAAAAATTGGCATGACAAGGGAGGGAATCCGGCGAAAAATTCTCCCCATAAGAGGGGAATGGAAAGACAACTTTCATTACGCCATTCTGGATGAAGAATTTGAATCTGAATATTGAAAAATATAATACTCTACCAAAAAAACATGCTTTATCGAACTGGTCATGATTTGATGTCAGATCCTATTCGGAAAACATGTATATCTCCTTTTTTTTTTATTATATTGATTTCCAATTTAAGAAAAAGCAAAAAAAATCATCCCCAATAATTGCTGAATGGAATTCAATTTGGATTTGTTTTTAAGTATGACCTTGTGTCTGGCACCTCCAGCTCTATTCTTGTATATTAAATCTTCTTTGTACAATGTCGGGTGTGGATTCAGGAAGGAATCCGGTTCGTGTTTTAATTAAAGAAGGTAATAAAATTAATTCTTCCTCTGAAAAGTATGATGGCCGCAAATCAAATGAGGCTATTCAGAAATTAAAAGGATATATGGAAGAAACATCTCCATATCTTGATCCATCCTTATCTATTGATAGCCTAGCTAATCAAATGAATATAGCCGCAAAGGAATTATCTGTCCTGATTAATCACACAATGGGACTTCATTTTTTTGATTTCGTGAATGAATACCGGATCAATTATGCTAAAAGTATTTTGACTGATAAGGGCCAGCAAGACCTGACAATTCTGGAGATTTTATATGATTCAGGATTTAATCCCAAGTCTTCCTTTAATACAGAGTTTAAAAAGCGTACATGTGAAACACCCACGCAATACAGAATAAAACACTCACATTCAGGCAGTTAGTGTAAAGTCGAACTTTTTAGTAAAAAAGTCGAACCAATTTTTCCCGAAAAAAGGTTCTGCTTTTTTTAATCGGTCGCATACCTCGATTATTCCAAAGAATTTTATCCCAACAATTAAAAATTCTAAGACTATGTCTGCTAAGGTCACAATGAGCAACTACTTAAACGATCCAGAAAACGGTATGCCCGGTTCAAACATTATTTTCTCCGCCTCTACATCGAATATTTTATTTGAAAATAGAATCTGCGGAATTTAAATGATTCAACAATTTCTAAATCGAACAAAATAAACAGATATGCTAGGTAAAATAATTAGCCATATTAGAAACAACAAGGTATTTTATTATATACTGCCCTTGAATTTACTTTTAAGTTTCAGCTTGATATTTATCATAGAGATATTAAAAAATTCATTTTCACTTCACCCACTTTTCAATCATTGTTGTTTTACTATCGAATGGAAATCAAACTTATGGATAAGCAATTTTATATATCGGGACTTTTGGATACGTTGATCAAAGATTTGATAAAAAGAAAGACAAGGGAAATGATCAATTTCCTGCGGATAGTCTCTCAAATAAAAGTTACAGGGAATTACATCACACAAATAATTTTATAGCAAAAAATAAAAAACCTGTACACAGTTTAAGACAGGGCATGGAATCAGGTATCGATGTCGGAATTTGCTACAACAATTCACAAATAGCGATTTACAACGAGATTAGAAATCCGCTCGGGGGTTTACAGATCGCTAAATCGAAAAAAAATATAATTAAGTAAGGGTAAAACAAACTTAAAATGTCAGTACTATGAAAACTAAAATGAAACGCATGAGAAATCTAATCCTATTATCCTTTATGTTGTTCAACTTCCCTCTTGTACAAGGGCAGGAATTTACGCAAACATTAAAAGGAAAGATAACAGATGCCGAAACACAGGTACCCTTGCCGGGGGCCTATGTAATTCTGGTAGGATCAGATCCAATTATAGGGGCGATTACTGATGCCAATGGCAACTATGTTTTTTCGAACATGCCTATCGGTAGAGAAAGTTTCCGTGTAACCTATATCGGGTATGAGGATGTGTTTTTTAATGATGTACATATAACCACTGGTCAGGAGGTTGTTTTGAATGTAAAAATGCGGGAAGCTATAAATACAATGGATGAAATAGTGATAACTCCCGATGATATCCTGAGTGAACCAATCAATTCGATGGCTACCGTAAGTTCCATGAGGCTCACTGTTGATGCCACTTCCAGAATTGCAGCAGGCATCAATGACCCTTCAAGAACCGTTCAATCTTATGCAGGTGTTTCATCTGCTGATGATGAGAATAACGAAATTATTGTCAGGGGGAATTCTCCAAGAGGTATGTTATGGAGGATGGAAGGAATTGAAATCCCAAATCCCAATCACTTCAGTGATGGCGAAGGGGCTACAGGCGGAGGTGTAAGTATATTAAGCACCCAGGTGCTTGATGATTCAGATTTTCTTACTGGGGCATTCCCGGCTGAATATGGCAACGCGTTATCCAGTGTATTCGACCTTCAATTAAGAACAGGTAATTTTGATAAGAGGGAATATGCATTTCAAGTGGGCGTGATGGGTTTACAGGCATCTCTTGAGGGACCATTCTCAAAAAATTCAGAAGCATCGTATCTCCTCAACTATAGATACTCTACTACTTCTTTTCTTAATCAATTGGGATTTATCATTGGAGATTCAGATGTATTCCCTGAATGGCAGGATCTGTCACTAAATATCAATCTTCCGACTAAAAGATTTGGCCGTTTCAATATCTGGGGAATTGGAGGGATAAGCAGCTCAGCTGAACTTCCTGTTGCAGATTCAGCCAATTGGGAATTCAGAGGTGATGCTTATGGATATACTGAAAAACATGATCTTGCTCTGGCTGGTGTTACACATAATTATTTATTCAAAAATAATAAATCTTATATAAAGACGGTGGCCACACTTTCCTATACCAATAATGAAGAACTGGAAGATTCTTTAAGTTATGATCTTGTACCTACCTTGATCAATAATGAAGCAATGGAATATAAAACTATAACAGCCAGCACCATGCTTAACCATAAATTCAATGTGAAGAATATAATGCGTATAGGAGCTGTTTACACGCATCAAGCCTTCGATCTCCTGGCGAAAGATTTTAATTATGAAGATGAGATATTAGAAAAACAACTTGAGCAGAAAGGTGCTACAGATAGATTCCAGGCCTATTTGCAATGGAAATTGCGGTTAGGATCTTCCCTTGAACTAAATGCAGGGGTACACCACAATTACGTTGCCTTAACAAAAGATTATAGTGTTGAACCCAGGCTTGGTGCAAAATGGAGAATAAATGACAAACACATTTTAAGTTATGGATTTGGAGCACATAGCAGGGCAGAAACTGCTTCCATATATCTTGCCGAACAGGAACAGCCGGACGGATCAATCATTCATCCAAACACAGATCTCAAGATGACTAAAGCGATCCACAATGTAATAGGATATAACTGGAGATTCGGACCTGATTTCCATTTCAGGATTGAGGCATATTATCAGCATTTGTATGAAGTACCCATCCAATTGGAGGATACAACAGGTACTTTTTCAGCTTTGAATTTCAGGAGCGGATTTACAAATACTAACCTGACTAATCAAGGTACAGGAAGAAACTATGGAGTTGAACTCACTCTGGAAAAGTTCTTTTCGCGAAATTATTATTTCCTTACTACAGCTTCCCTGTTCCAATCAAAATATACAATGCCTGATGGTATTGAAAGAAATACGGCATTTAACAACAAATATATTTTTAACGTGGTGGGTGGCAAAGAATTCCTCGTAGGGAAAAATAAACATAATATTATTGGGACTAACCTGCGGATGATATGGAAAGGGGGATATCCTATAGTTCCTGTTGACCTTGAGGCATCGGTTGAAGAAGGAAGCGAGGTCAGGGATTATGACAGGGCATTTGAAGAAACTTCACCGGACTATTTCAGACTGGATATAGGTGTCAGTTACAGGAAAAATAATCCCAAATGGTCATGGATCTTATCTCTTGATATACAAAATGTTACAGGCCGGTTAAATGTTTATAACGAATATTATGATGCAGAAAGTGAATCGATTAATCAAGTATATATGACAGGTTTAATCCCCGTATTAAATTATAAAGTACAGTTCTAAAGAGATAGATT
Source organism: uncultured Roseivirgaceae bacterium (assembly GCA_964389805.1). Lineage (GTDB taxonomy): Bacteria > Bacteroidota > Bacteroidia > Cytophagales > Cyclobacteriaceae > JAGTVG01. The sequence goes on from CAYMFU010000305.1 coordinate 18,913, forward strand.
AATAGAATTGAATCAAACAAAATTATTTATCGTAAACATAAAAAAACAAAACAATGAAAACCAAAATAATTTTTGCAACACTAATTTTAATTGGCATCTATTTGACTGCATGCGATAGTGTGAAAAATATTATTCCAGATGATAATGTAATCACTCAGGAATATACTTTTTCAGGGTATGAAAGTATAGAAACAGAAAGTGCTTTCATTATTTATATTAAATTCTCGGATACGGAAGAGTCAATTGTCGTAGAATCCAACGAAAATCTGTTTCAGTATATTGAAGTTACAGAAGTTTCAAATACTTTAAAGATTGGATTTCAGGATAACATTAGCATTAAGGGATCAGCTACCTTGAAAGCTTATATTACGACCAAAAATATTAAAGGATATTCAGCCTCAGGTGCTTCAAGATTTATAGTGGAAGATGAAATTAATACAGATAATGCAACGGTGTTCTTATCTGGTGCCAGTCAGTTTATTGGTGAAATGTATGTTGAAAACTTAAATGCTGACTTAAGTGGTGGGAGTTCCATGACGTTGACCGGGGAAACATTATCCTTTGAAGTAACAGCCTCGGGGGCCTCCAATATTGGGAGTTTTGATTTCAGTACTGAATATTTAAATGTGAATTTATCAGGTGCCAGTAATGTTTCTTTGACCGTTACGGATGAAATGGATGTTAGCGCTTCTGGAGGCAGTATTGTCAGATATAAGGGAGATGCTGTAATCAAGAGTCAGAATTTGACTGGAGGTTCACAAATTATTCACATGAACTAGGGATAGTTTGATTTTATATTGCTTATTAATTCTAAATAACTGTACCGAAAATCCATTCTCGATTCAATCTAAAGACCAATAATTAAGAAGATGTGAACCTCAATATTTTCGAATATTGAGGTTTTTAATTGATACAGATCAAGGATTATTCCCTGGCAGCCAGTCTGGATTTTAAATCAGATACCTTGTTTCGCTCCGTCTGTAATTCTCTGCCAAGCTTAACCTTATTTTCCTGGGAAGTTTTACGGTATTCTTCAAACTCTTCATTAAGGTCCGTAAATTCTTTCCTGGCGATGGAGTAGAGTTTGAGGCTTCTGGTATGACTTCCATAAGCAATAACCAGTAAAACAATTAAACCGCCAATAGTTCCCCATAAAATGATGTTATATGTTGCTTTCGAAACCAGTAATCCAAATAATGAGATGCTGCCCGCAACCCTTTGTGTTTCCTTTAATTCCTTGTCCAATTCCTGGATCTTAAGATTTAAATTCTCGATATTTTTATTCAGATCAGCAATTTCTACTTTCCCATCGGCTATATTTTGTTTATATACGCGGAGTGTGTCTTGCACTTTTGTCATCAATGTATTTATCGAAGAAATTTTAAATACTTTATATGTAGTATATGTTTCCGAGTTATCATACAAATACTTGTAATATCCTGATATGGATTGATTCACTTCAGATACATCATCCTGAGTATATCCTAGGATTGGAAAAAAAATGAATAAGGATAAGACAACACAAAGCTTTTTCATGGTCAATTTCTTTTCAATATAAAATGAACTACATACTCTATTTAAGAAATATTTCAGTTGGATCTGCAGGTATCTAAAAACTTGCAGTCTATCCGGTATTTTAAATATCCGCTTTAAAACCAGGGTAAAGTTATAAATAAATAATTGAATCAGTTTTTCCTTTTTAGTTTAAACGTATGAAATAGTACCCTTATTATTTAGAAATAGGATTATAGGCCTGAATTCTTGATTATATTTTACATGATCATATCTCGCATGATAAGTGACAGGTCTCCGGACTGATTTTCACAGGATATAATACACTGATAAGAAATGACAGATGCTTCCTCCAAGAACAAATATATGCCATATGGCATGGTGATATGGAAGATTTTTCCAGACATAAAAAATAACACCCACTGTATAGAAAAATCCGCCTGCTGCAAGATACTTAATACTTATTAGGGGTAGATTATTTATCATGGATTGGGCTATAAATACGGCCAGCCATCCCATCACAAGATAGATAATTGCAGAAATCCATTTTGACCTAATTTGGGTAGCCAGTTTAATAGTAATTCCCACTATTGCGAATACCCAAACTACGCCAAACATAATCCAACCCGTTGTTCCACGAAGGCTGGTCAGTAAAAAGGGGGTATAGGTTCCGGCGATCAGAAGATATATGGCAGAGTGGTCCAGTTTTCTCAGGTTCTTCTTGGCTTTCAGGCCAGGGACAGAATGATACAGGGTTGAAGAAGTAAACATAATTAGCAGAGAAATACTAAATACAATGTAGCTAACGAGGTGCCAATGATCACCCTGTCTTAATGCTTTCAGACTTAATAATACAATACCCATTAGGCTCAATATGATACCAATCCCATGTGTCAGAACATTAGCTAATTCTTCCTTTTGAGAGTATTGAATCTTATTATCTTTTTCTGACATTAGAGTACCGATTTCCAAATGAAGAGTCCCGAAATTACTATATAATTTATAATAATTTGATCAAATGTCACTGCTGATATTTCTTCTATTATAAGTGAATAAATTACATTTTAGGATTTTTCTTGCAACCAAATGAAAATATGAATGTCTAATATATATAGTTCTATAACATGTTCTGTAAATTTTTTCAATACATTTCTTATGCTATTTCATCACTTACGCATTACCATACGTTATTTCCTGAGAAATAAAACCTACAATTCTCTCAACATTCTGGGCCTGGCATTTGGCTTGACAGTTTCCTTAATAATTATGTTCTGGATATGGGATGAAATGAACTTTGACAATTTTCATACCTATAGGTCAAGAATATACAGGGTGGTCAATGGATCACCGGGAAGTGATCAGGCCTGGGTAGGTACACCAGCCCAACTGGGCCCGGAATTAATGAATAAATATCCCGGAATCGAGAGTTATGTGCGCATAGAACAGAAAGAGACGGTTGTTCAATATAAGAATTATATTCAGAACGAAACGGGCATTCTATTGGTTGATCCGAATTTTTTCGAAATGTTTTCATATTCGCTGCTAAGAGGTTCACAAGAAAATGTACTCTCTGACATTAATTCTATAGTCTTAACAGAATCAAGCTCCAGGAAATACTTCGGCGATGAAGATCCAATAAATAAGATCCTTCTTCTCAATGATATAGCATATAATGTTTCTGGCATTTCTGAAGATCCTCCAACAAATACCTATCATAAATTTGATTTTTTAATCCGTTTTGAAAAGATAAATGAGAACCTTACCAATTATAACTACATGGAATGCTGGGGATGCTATAATTTTGAGACATATATTCTTGTAGGCGAAGAAGTTGATCCCCTGGAATTAGAATTAAAGATAAGGAGTTTTTATATTGAACAGGGTGATAAAAAAAGGGAGTTCAAGGATCTTTCTATTCAGGCAATGAAAGACATCCATTTTGAAGTAGTCAGGGGAAACGCTCAACCAGAATTTCAATCTACATACATTTACCTTTATTCATCTTTAGCACTAATCGTTCTTGTCTTAGCTGTAATAAACAATATTAATCTTACAGTCGCTATAGCACCTATCCGTAGTAAAGAAGTTGGTTTGAAGAAAATTATGGGTGCAAGACGTGGTGGTTTAGTATTCCATTTTGTATTTGAGGCCTTTATAGCCACCATTATGTCCTTTTTACTTGCACTGGTATTGACAAGTTTGTTAACACCGGTATTAAATCATCTGACAGGGAGATCTATATCAATAAACATGCTGGATCCCACAGTATTGACTTTCTTCTTTGGCCTGGTTATAATTATAAGCCTCGCATCAGGGATTTATCCAGCCATTTTGCTTTCCAGATATTCACCAGAAAACGTGATAAAAGGTATTTTCGGGGGCCGAAAGAAAGCCATTTTTAGAAATATTCTGGTAACTATTCAATTTGTTATCTCAGTTTCATTTATCATAGGCACTTTAATTTTCGCAAGACAAATGAATTTTATCAGGACAAAAAACCTGGGGTACAATAAGGAGCAGGTATTGAACATCCGAATATTTACGAACGAAATCAAAGACAAAGGTGAATTAGAAACATTTTTCTCCAAAATAGATGCTTTAAAGAATGAACTGGGGAATTTGTCAGCTGTAAAATTCTCTTCTAATAACAGTTTCAACCCCGTCACAATGAATCGAAGGCATGGCGTTTCATGGGAAGGAATGATGGATGATGATGAATTATCCATGTTTGTTCTGAGTGGTGATGAAAATATGATCCCTCTTCTGGAAATGAAACTGATCGATGGAGAGGATAAGGTCTCAGATTTCGAAAAAACCAGTATTGATGCTTATATAGTGAACGAAGCTGCCATGAAAGCCTTAAATTGGGATTCATACGAAGGAAAGTTTTTCAGTATTTTTGGCAAAGACAGCCCAGGTGAAGTAATAGGGATCTGTAATGATTTTCATTATCGATCTTTGCACCATGAGATTGGCCCTACGGTAATAATTTTAAGCGAACATGGTCAGCAGGTATCCCTGAAAATACAATCCAATGACCTGCGGGGAACAATAGAAGCAACACATCAGATCTATAAAGAAATCTTTCCGAAATCGCCTTTTGAATATTACTTCCTGGATCAGGAATTTGATAAATTATATAATTCAGAAATAAGAATGGCAAGGGCCGTTTCCTATCTGACCATTATTTCAATCATTATTGCCTGTATGGGAATTTTTGGCTTATCATCCTATATGGCAATACAACGCACCAAAGAAATTGGAATAAGAAAGGTGATGGGATCTACTGTTGGCCAGATCATATATATCTTAACTTATGAAGTCATAAAGTGGGTAGCACTGGCTTTTGTTATAGCAGCTCCACTAACATATTATTTTATTTCTAAGTGGCTGGATAATTTTTCCTACAAAACCAGTTTGCCCTTGTGGATTTTCGTTCTTGGGGCTGTAATTGTTATACTTATCGCCCTGGTTACGGTTATGTTTCAATCTGTCAGAGCGGCTTTAAAAAATCCCACCGAAGCATTAAGGTATGAATAATGTTGAGTGATAAAATCTAAACTGTATTTCAAATCGAATTGATATAATCTATACGCCATCTTTTTTTAGCTATAATAATATCCATGTTTGATTCTGGTTAATATTTAAAAAAATGATATATGCATAATTTATTTGATTTCAAGTCAGAAATCTTAAAAAATACAGTTCTGAGAAGATTTAAATCCCTTAAATAACTCAACTAAGAATAATACCAAAATCATCAAAGCTAAAACTGAGCTTGCACCGATTCATCATTGAATTATCCTAAAAAAATACCTTAAGTTGCACATTATAAAGTCTTAATAATTAGGCATTTATGTAAAAAAAATTTGAGATATTCTAAAAAAATTATTAACATTAAAACATCAACCGACCATCCGTTAGAGAAATTTTTACCTAAAAAAAATAATCATGAAAGGGAATCTACTATTCGTATCTCTAATTTTGGCATGCGTTTCTTATGCGGCTCAGGCCCAGGGAAATGCTGATGATTGTGAATTACCAGAAATAACAGAAACAACAGGGGGAGGCTCGTATTGTTTAGATGAAGAGGTTACACTTACAATAAACGGCGATCTGGGTGATGCAGATGGTTGGGCATGGTATGCTAACGGGGATTGCGATGGTGATCCAATAAATGACGAATCCACCACATCAATATCTGTTGATGTTACTGAAACAACTATTTACTCTGTAAAAGGCGTCGGTGGATGTGTAGATCAGGAAGAGGATGTCGAGTGCGTTCAAATAGAAGTTATTTTAGATAATGTTCCGCCAGAAGTGGATTGTACTGAAGATATTGAAGCCGAGGCTGAAAATGGAGAATGTTATGCCACAATCAGCTTTGAGGAACCAACAGGTACAGATGACTGCTCGGAAGAAGTTACGGTTACTAGGATCGAGGGATTAGAAAGTGGAGAGCAGTTCCCGATAGGAGTTACAACACAGAAATACTCCATCACTGACGATTATGAAAATGAAACGATTTGTGAGTTTACAATTACAGTTTTGGATACTCAGGATCCGGTGATCGTTTGTCCGGAAAATATAGAGATTAAAAATGATCCCGGAGAATGCGGGGCGGTCGTTAATTATAAGATCGAAGATCCCTCCGATAATTGCCCAGGTGTTGAAATGAAACAAACAGCAGGTCTGGCAAGTGGTGAATTTTTCCCGGTCGGGATAACTACAGTTACATATACTGCCACAGATGCATCCGGAAATACCAGCAGCTGTAGTTTTACAGTTACTGTAAATGATGTTGAACCTCCAGTTATCACTGTTAAAGACATGAAAAACTCTAAATGGCCCCCAAATCATAAACATTTTGAATTGGAGATCAATGAATATATCGTATCAGTTACAGACAATTGTACTGATCTAACAGCTGATGACATCATAATAGATGATGTATCGAGCGATGAACCGCAAAATGGAACGGGTGATGGTAATACAACAGATGATATTGTAATATCAGAAGATTGCAAAACAGTACAATTGCTTTCGGAACGCCAGGGAGGAGGAAATGGAAGAGTATATACCATTAACCTGGCCGTGGCTGACGAGCATGGCAATATCGGAGTTGCAGAAATAAAGGCCGAAGTACCACATGATAAGGGTAAAAAAGGCGCACCTATCGATGATGGCCCTGAATATACAGTAAATGGCTGCGATATTGTAGTCGATGAGGAAAATAATGAAGATGATGGCGAAGAAGAAGAAAACTCCAGAGTTGTAAAATCTAATGTGGAAGTCTTCGAAACCTATCCTAATCCTTTCCGAAGCACTTTTGAAATACTGTTTAAAGCGGAAACAAATGACCATGTTACCGTTGATCTGTATACGTTTACCGGATCAAAAGTAAAAATGCTATATAGAGGAAATGTAAAAGCCAACAAAGAATATTCCTGGAGCTACGATTCAGGTAATCTCAATGATGAATTATACCTTCTTATTGTAAATGGTAAAAAAACCTATGCTTTCAAGCGTATAGTTCGCAAGTAAATTGACCTGCAAGTATTTCTCAGGCCAACAAAAGCAGAAATACAGCTTAATTCCTATAAAAAAGAAGCGTCAGGTCAAAGTGGAAATATATTAGTAAAATGATTAATGGCTAATAATCAAATCGGCATTATATACTAAACCAAAATCAAGAAGCTTATTTTTGATCAATAAATAGTTGAATAAAGCATATTCATTCTCCATATAACATAGATTGTTTTACCATCTTGCAAGCTTTCTCATTTGATTAATATCTCAAATTATTATATATTGTTCGGTTATAAAAACCTTGGGGTATCAATAAATCGCCTATTTGTCTTCTTTTATTTATCAAGGCGTAATATATGAACCTAGCTTAATTAGCTTTCAAACGAATTCTGACCAATTTAGTCATAATTCTATTCCATTTTAGGAAGCTGAGTTAACAGAAATGAAATTTAAAAACTGATCACATAAAACCACTTTATTAATTATAAACTAAATCAACAAAACTTTACTACCATGAAAAACAATGTAAAACTATTTATGCAGGCAATTTTCTGCATAGGAGTCTTATGCCTTTCCTCATGCCAGGGGAAAAAAGCAAATACCAATATGACGAAGGCATTGGCAGAAACCTCAGTTAAATCAGAATTTTATGGATTTAATAGCCAGTTGGAATGGGGAGAACATCTGGTATTGATTGGGGGATGCCACGATTGCCACACTCCTAAGAAAATGACCAGCCATGGGCCGGTTCTGGATACTGCATTATGGTTGGCCGGACACCCTGCTAACATGCCTCGCATAGATATTGACAGAAAAGAGATGGAGGCAAAAGGGCTTGCTGTAGCGATGGATCTGACAGAATGGGTAGGTCCCTGGGGAATTTCATTTTCTGCCAATCTAACCCCGGATCCTACCGGTCTTGGGAATTGGACTGAAGAACAGTTCATCTATGCCCTCCGCAATGGGATAGCTAAAGGAATCCCCGGTTCAAGGCCAATACTTCCACCTATGCCCTGGGAAATGATCAGGTATATGACAGATGATGAAATGAAAGCCTTATTTGCCTATCTGAAATCAATTAATCCTGTAGATAATATTGTCCCGGCACCGGTTCCTCCAACCAGTGTAGTGAATTAATATTTTATTGCAAATAATTACCATTGGAGATCATTTTAGCTTAGGAATTGATATTCTGTCAAGTAAATTCTTATAAGAAACAGTAATGTGTAAAGAGAATATCATTGAATGATTCTTATGCTATATAAACCTTATTTAAACAATTTAAATTGAGAATTGTTTTATAATTATTTTCCAGAACAATTTAAACCAAAAAATAAGGAACCATGACATCAAAAAAAACAATTGTTGTATTTGGATCTACTGGTGCACAGGGGGGTGGACTTGCCCGGGCCATTCTCTCAGATCCAAATTCTCAATTTCGGGTACGTGCAGTTACAAGAAATGCTGATTCAGAAAAGGCGAAACAATTAGAAGCTCTGGGAGCTGAGGTAGTTGAAGCCGATATAGACGATAAGAAAAGCATTGTAAATGTTCTGAAAGGAGCATATGGGGCATTCTTTGTAACCTTCTTTTGGGACCACTTTTCACCTGAGAAAGAATATTTGCAGGCAAAGTCGATGGCTGAAGCCGCTAAAGAAACGAATATGACGCATGTCATATGGTCAACTCTCGAAGATACCAGGAATTGGGTTCCGGTTGAAGATGATCGATTACCTACTTTACAAGGGAAATATAAAGTTCCCCACTTTGATGCCAAAGGAGAAGCCAATCAATGTTTCGTGGATTCTGGTGTAAATACCACATTCCTTATTGCATCATTTTATTGGGAAAATCTGATCTACTTTGGGATGGGACCTCAAAAAGGGCCCGAAGGAAAATTCGCAATTACCTTTCCAATGGGAGACAAAAAATTAGCAGGAGTTGCTGCTGAGGATATTGGCAAATGTGCTTATGGAATATTTAAAAAAGGACTTGAACTGTCAGGTAAAACTGTAGGGATTGCCGGAGATCATTTAAGCTGTTCAGAAATGGCCATAAGTTTATCCAAAGCACTTGAAATAGATGTGAAATATAATCAGGTAAGCCCTGAACAGTATCGGAGTTTTGGATTCCCTGGCGCAGATGATCTTGGAAACATGTTTCAGTTCTACAGAGATTTTGAAGAAGACAGCCTGAAAGTTCGCGACCTATCATTTTCAAGATCACTAAATCCGGAATTAAAATCATTCGATGATTGGCTTGCGGTGAATGGTAAAAATATTCCAATGGACTAAAATCCAAAAATTGTAATCAAAAGCAACAATTTGCTTTTGATTACATATAGATTAATATTGTGAATTCCGGCAATAATAATAAACAATATGAAAATGACAAGTCCAATCGCCAGTCCAGATATGGTAGATAAGATCCACTCACCGATCTTTAATATTTGAAGTCTGAATGACTCGACTGCAGCGAATAAATTACTAGAAAGGAATAGCCTTGTCTTTTCAACTTAGATGCCTATTACCGGCCAGTCACCCCCACTTTCCGGAGGGAGGGATTTTGAATGAATCATTTTTAAGTTATTCAACCGAACTGTTATAGGCTCCTTCCCCTGTCAACACAATATAGTTGAACTTTCTGTTTCTTGCCTCTTAATTTCACAGATTCGATAAATGTTGAACTATAGGTTTCGTCCAATGCAAGCTTTTTTAACAACTTGCCAGAAATCAGCAATTTACATTGATAATGATTGCTCATTTCCTGTATTCTGGCAGTAGTATTCATCACATCTCCATTATAAACAATCACCCTTTTCAGATCACCAATTTTAGCAGTAATGACTTTGCCGGTATGCACACCAGCCTTAAATTCCGGCACAAGACCATATTTATCCAAATACTTGTCTTTTTTATGCTCTAGCCTGTCTTTAATTTCGAAAAAAATCTTTATACAACGAACATCCTTCACACCATCTTTTGTTTTCCAGGTAAACACAACCTCATCCCCTACATACTGGTAGATTTCCGCCTTATTACTTAAAACTGGTTTTGAAATTTCATGATAAAATTCATCCAATAAGGCGTAATATTTCTGGTGTCCAAGCTTTTCAGCCACTGTGGTTGATGATTTCATGTCCAGGAACATAAATACCCTGTCTTCCTCGACCGGTTTATAATAACTCCCCCATAAAAATTTTAACAATACACCTTCGCCCAACATCCTGTTTATCTGAATATAAAATACCAATAAGGTATAGATCATGAGGGTATAAATTAAAAGAGAATAAAAGCCAGGCGTAAAAAGTCCGATCCAGAACCCTCCAATTTCATTTCCCTCGCTTAATTCAAGTAATAGGCTCAAAGAAGCGGCAACTAAAGAAATGATAATGGTATAAAGAAAGGTCTTTAAGAATAAATGCCATATAAAGGGTAACCGATAAAAAAGGTGTTGGTACCTGGTGATAATGAACAATTCAAGAATTCCAAAACTTACTCCGAGGCTTATACCGGTATAGATACTTCTCAAATCAACAAATTTAATATCAATGTACTGATAAATAACCGCAGAAATAGTCGTTATCACACAGATAGTAAAAAATAATTTGAGTTTTCTTTTTAGTACCGGCTGCATAATCGCAATATTCCAAAGAATTAAAATCTTTTCAAAAGTCAATATATCTTTTTTTTTGCAGGGCAGTTCTTTTTATCCAATTGACAGATCGTTTCGATAAAAACGATTTACAATTTATCTGGCAAAATATAGATGCAAAATATTGGAGTTTATGCCAATTTTAAATTATCCCAATCTCATAATTTCTATTGAAAAACTATTCAGAAAATCAACCTAATTGCCGTTCACTACCGATAACCTATGTTCGAATCTGAACAAATATTGAATCCGGGAATCAGTTAAAATGTAATTTAAACACTTATTTATGCATATCTAATATTTTGGCATTCAGATTGTACAACTAATTTTGACTTTTATGAAAATTGCCAAACTAAATTTTTTAAATCATGCTTATTAATTATCTCAAAATTGGATATCGAAGTATTTTAAAGAACAGGCTACCTTCAATCATTAACACAGTTGGGTTGGGTATTGCTTTTGGATGTTTATTGGTATTGTTTACATTTTTGGATAAGATCCACAATTTTGATGATTGTCACGAAAATGCAGATAGGATATACCTTGTAGAATCAGTTATTGAACAGGATGGGCAGAACCGGATCTATGGGACTTCACCATTTGCACTTGCGCCATCGATTCAGAACGATTTTCCGGAGGTGGAAGAAGTAACCAGGATGCAATATTCCAGTGCTGATTTCAGATATGATGACAAAGTATTTAACGAGCGTGTGATATTTGTCGACGAAGGATTTCTAGATATTTTCAGCTACCCAATTCTGAAAGGACCCAGAAATGCTTTAAAAGAAAAAGACCGGATAATCCTCAGTAAGGATATGGCTGTTAAATATTTCGGTAAGGACGAGGCCATCGGAAAGCAGGTTACAATGCTTTTCAGTATAAATGGCAAAGAATATAAGGAGTCATATATAGTTGGTGCCGTAGCGGATAAGAAACCCTATTCTGCATCTTTGAGTTTTGATATACTTGTACCTTTCGAGAATAGAAAAAATCTGGGCTTGGATGAGAACGGAGACTGGAAGAATTTCACCAATGCCACCTTTATCATGATGAATGAAAAGGGGCAGGTAAATGATATTTCAAATAGGATTAACAATTATGTAAGTCATCAGAACCTGGCAAATCCTGACAGGAAGATCGTTGGATTTTTATTCGATCCATTACCCAGTATGTCTTTAAATGCATACGGAAAAGAAGCCATGTTAACCTATGGGGCGCACCCAACAGCCAGAGTCCTACTTACAGTGATTGCAATATTCATTTTAATACTGGCGGTATTCAATTATATTAACATTGCAGTTGTGTCAGCAACATCCAGGTTAAAGGAAATTGGACTAAGGAAAGCTATTGGAGGAACACGAAAGCAGATCATTTTGCAGTTTATCAGTGAGAATGCCATTTTATGTCTCATGGCAATGGCTTTTGGATGGATTCTCGCATCTGGATTTCTACTTCAGGGATTCAATTCCATTACAAACCCAAACAATCCTTTAGTATTTGAATATCACAATCCAAGATTCTGGATTTTTATAATTTCGATTTTTATGGTAGTTGCCTTTGGCTCTGCAGCTTATCCTGCTTTCTTTATATCAGGCTTCAAACCAGTGAATATTTTTAAAGGAAACCTTAAGATTACCAGCAGAAATTATTTTACCAAATCAATGTTGGCAATACAGTTTATCATATCCTTTATTACCATATCACTAGGTGTGGTGTTCGTAATGAATGAGAATTATATAAAAGATCGCGACTGGGGATATGATAAGGAACAGACAATTGTGATTCCTTTAGCGTATAGTGATCAATATCCGGAGTTAAGAGATGAGTTTACACAAAATTCCTACATTGATGTTATAACGGGTTCTCAAAATCATTTAGGGTACTGGACTGATGAGGATCTGGTTGGTTTTAAGGATGAAAAATATACTTGCAGAAAAATAATGGCCGGTTATGAATATCTTGATGCGATGGGCATCCGTTTGAAGACCGGACGATTCTTTGAACCACAAAGTTCAACTGACAGGAATGAATCATTGGTAGTCAATGAAGCTTTCTTGAATAAATTGGGAATTGATGAACCTATAGGCGCTAGAGTAATTGTGGATAGCACGGCTCATTACATCGTTGGTGTAGTAGAGGATTTTCACTACATGCACTTCAGGCATGAGATTAAACCCATATTCTTTAAGATAGCAGATGAAAATACCTTCAATAATATTATTTTCAGAACATTACCCGGAGAGGCAGAAAACGCTGAGAAATTTGCAAGAAGTGCCTGGAAGAAATTGTACCCGGACAATATGTATGAGGGATTTTTTCAAAATGCGGCATTCGATCAGTACTACAGAGAAAACGAGGGAATATCCAATCTGATGATTGCAATTGCTTCTATTGCGATACTGATATCCTGCATGGGTCTTTTTGGCCTTGTATCATTATTTATTAATAAAAAATTAAAGGAATTCAGTATCAGAAAAGTTATGGGCGCGTCTGATAAAGAAATCACATTTCTGGTTAACAAGGGATTTATGTGGGTAATAATTATCTCTAGCATTTTAGGTATACCAATCGCATTCGTGTTATCAAAGGCAGTCATTGAATCAATCTTTACCTATCATACTCCTTTAAATGCTATCCCATATACCGTCACGGCATTTATATTAATTTTCACAGCGCTAGCTACTGTGTCATCGCAAATCATGAAGGCCATTAAGGTAAATCCTGCAGAACAATTAAGGAATGAATAGATTGACAGGTTAAAAGAGGCAGGCTCACTTATCAATTTAGGTGGGCCTTTTTCAATGTCAAAAAGGCAAAAGGAAGGATTAGATTATGGCAGGTTAAATGAAATTATCGTAATTTAATAGCTTAGAAATCAATTTTTTTTCTCTTATGTAGGAGTAATAGTTGAAATCGAAGTTTATAATGTGGTATCTCGATAATATTAATCTGTATGATATTTTATGCCCCCCAAAGATCAAGGGATATGTTGATAAACATTTTATAAATCATAAGAAAAACGATATCATATATAACCAAGCTACTCCCATAAACAAAGTTTACCTCGTCAGCAAAGGAAAAGTAAAGGTTGTCTATTATACCGAAGAAGGGAATGAAATAATTAAGGCAATTCTTACAAAAGGTGAGTTGTTTGGAGAAAAAGCGCTTCTGGGGGATCATGTTCAAAATGAACAGGCTATTGCTTTGACAGATAACACACAATTATGCCCCTTATCGCTGGATAAAATGTATGAATTAATGAGGGACAACGGCAGGTTCAGCCTTGAGATCAGCAAGATTATTAGTTTCCGTCTTAAGAAAACAGAGAGGAGATTGGAAAGACTACTCTTCAAGGATGCCAAGACCAGGCTACTGGAATTCATTCAGGACCTGATGGACGAGCAAACGGAACCAGCACAAGATATCCTTAAGATCAATCATTTTTATACCCAAAACGATATTTCAAACCTAATTGGGACTACACGTGAAACAGTAACTAAACTTTTTAACCAGTTTAAGCAGGAAGGAATACTTGAATATTCACGTAAGACCATCACCATTTACAACAAAGAGGCATTTTCAAAATTGTCGTCACTCTGACATAATATTAAGTTGCTCCATAAATGTGAAATAGCTCACATTTCATGGCTTTACTACCGGATACTTTTGAATTCAAAAAACTAATATTATGAAAAAGACAAGTTATTTAGCGATGGTTGTCTTCTTTGGACTTATACTAATGTCATGCGAAGAAGACGAAAAAATGGATCCGATGGCTACCTTTACAGTAACCATTCAAAATGTTTTTGAAGGTAAGGAATACTTTAGTTCCGGGGCTCTGGAAGCAGTACCTCCGGGTGAAATGTATTCCTTCTCCTTCCAGGCAGGCAAAGGGCATTTTCTTTCCTTAGCAACCATGTTTGCACAATCAAATGACCTCTTCTATGCTCCTGAAGGCAGTGGCCTTTCCTTGTATAGCGATTCCGGTAACCCGATAACTGGAGATGTTACCAATATGCTTTACTTGTGGGATGCAGGAACGGAGGTAAACCAGGAGCCTGGTGTTGGCTCTGATCAGGCACCAAGGCAAACAGATCCTGATACGGGAATGGAAGAAAATGGAACAATTAAAATGCTCACAGAAGTAAATGATGGATTCATGTATCCAGCGAAAGAGGAAGTCATTTCTGTTATGCTTGAACATGACGGCAAAACAATGTTTACAGTTACAATAAAGAATGTCAGCAACACTGCAAATTTTCAGACACCTCTGGCTCCGGGAACATGGGTGGTTCATGGTGCAGCTAATCCGATATTCACTCCAGGAAGTTCAGCCTCGGATGGCCTAGAAGACCTGGCTGAAGACGGTTCAAATAGTTTGCTTACAAATTCTCTTGAACAAGAAAGCGGTTATGTTTCCCCTTTTGCTCCTGGGGTCTGGGCCGTTCATAATATGGTCAATCCTATATATTCTATTGGTCAGAAGGCTACATCTGACCTGGAAATGCTTGCTGAAGATGGGGATCCAAGCGGTTTTTTAACCAGTCTTAGTGGATTAAGTGGAGTGGACATGTTCAATGTTTTCACAATGCCAGCAGGCAGTAGTGGTCCGGCTCCGATCTTCCCTAATGAACAATATAGTTTTCAGTTTGAAGCAAATCCCGGGGACAAACTTTCATTGGCCACGATGCTTGTTCAGTCGAATGATTTATTTGCAGGTGTAGAAATAGATCT
>CAYMFU010000306.1:0-16914 GCA_964389805.1 uncultured Roseivirgaceae bacterium
ATGCCAACATGTAGTTCCGGAGGAATTGATGACATAAATCCCCGGCTTGTGTTATTTTCAACAATTCTATTTTCATTGTTGATATATACATTGATGCGGGCTCCAATTCCAAAAGTGTTCCTTTCACTTCCCTTCAATTGAAATTGCAAAAAATGATTGTCGGTAATTGATTCAGAATTATTTCTGTAAACGAATGCCTCCTCATTAATATTATTCACAATAATATCCAGGTCCCCGTCATTATCTACATCGGCATAGCTTGCTCCATTCGAATATGATTTTTTACTCATTCCCCAAGTTGCAGCCTGATTAGTAAAGGTAAATGAACTGATGTCTTTTGGTTGTTCCGGATCCGGAACATCTAAGGATCCATTATTTCTGTACGCATAATTTACAAGTGGATCAACCGGCATTTTTTCGTACAATTCCTTATTTGATAATATTTCATTATTGGCTATCTGCTGCTCATTACTATCATCCAATAAGAAATTAACATAATCCAGGTCATTGGCCCTCCGGAATATTCCATTGGTTATAAACAAATCCTTATATCCATCATTGTCCAAATCACAAAACAATGGCGACCAGCTCCAATCAGTAGAATAAACTCCGGCTAACCTACCTATTTCGCTAAACCTATTGCCGCCGAGATTCAACTGTAACATATTCCTTACAAACTGTGGATAGTATCCAAAATTTCTCTTAATCTCATATAATTCGTAATCATCTTCACCACCAGACCGTTTTTTAATCTCTTCATCAACCGGCAGCATATCCAGAACAACAATGTCGAGCAGTCCATCATTATTGAAGTCAGCAACATCATTGCCCATGGAAGACCTGCTGCTGTGGGTCATCATTTCTGAAAATTTTTCCGTAAAGCTCCCGTTTTTGTTATTGATGTATAAATAATCAATCTCATGAAAATCATTGGATATGAAAATATCCGGAAAGCCATCATCATTAATATCGGCTATGCTAACACCCAGACCGTACCCAATCTGGCTGCTTAAAATACCTGCTCGTTGGCTCACATCGGTATAGGCTATCGATCCATTTATATAATCCTGACGAAAGAGACGGTCGCCTGCTTTAGGATCTACATCAAACCGAAGAGAAGACATTCCATAGCTGCGATTGCTGTGCACAGAATGATTCAGAAGATACATATCCAGGTCACCGTCAAGATCATAATCAAAAAATGCGGCCTGGGTTGAAAATCCGGAAAAATCAAGGCCAAATTCAACTGCTTTATCCGTAAAGGTAAGATCTCCATTGTTAATATACAGTTGATTCTTCCCTCCAAGACCTTTATAATCGCTTACCTGGCAAACATAGATATCAAGCCATCCATCCCCATTAACATCTGCCATACTGACCCCGGTAGACCAATCTCCTGCTCCGGCTACTCCAGCTTTCGTGGAAATATCTTCAAAAACAAAATTTCCCTTATTCAGGTAAAGTTTATTCGGTAACTGGTTGGCACTGAAATATAAATCGATCAGGCCATCATTGTTAATATCCCCGGAAGCCACACCTCCTCCATTATTAAAATACAGATACTCGATCATATTAAGCGAATCAGTCTCCCTTAGATCATTGGAGAAAGTGATGCCTGTTTGTGAACCATCCATCAGGGTAAAAAGTAATGATTCCTGATCTTTCGTTCCACAGGAAACCAGATGGTAAAAAACTAATAAAATGATTATTCCTCTGATATTAAACAACACGGGCAGACAGTCTTTATTAAAACAAATCTAATTCCTATTAAAGGAATAAATGTTTAAATTCAAACCAATATATGCTTTTATGAATCTTAATAGAAAGTATTTTCAAAAATATCGGAAGTATTGTTGACGGCGGGTTTTTTCATATCCTTTTTCAGAGCAACTGGTTTTAAGATTTCGATCTATTTAGTTTGTGAAAATCTATATTTCAATATTCCTGATTTTATTAGTTCCCATGGTGTCAAAAGCCCAGGATATTGACAGCCTATATATAAGCGGTGATTTTCAGAATGTAACCTTTCCAGAAATCCTTTCAGAAATAGAAACAAAATATCCGGTTCGTTTCTTTTATAAAAAGAAATGGATTCCTGACAGCCTATTTAACGTATCTTTCCAGGATGAATCAATCATAAATGTCCTGAACCAAATCACCAAACCTCTTGATCTGAATTATTTGATATATTACAATTCAATTATAATCGCTCCAAGTGAAATTCTTAACCAGGAATACACAAAAGATTATTTTATCATTAAAAACAGGCAACAGCATTTGATGAGATCCAATAAATGGATCACTGCAGGCAACATTGTTAACCTGGGGGATTCAACTGAATTATCCACAGCCAGTCAGGTAATAATCAAGGGTATTGTCCTCGACCAATTAAATTCCGAACCCCTGAGAGGTGTAAACTTACATTTTGAAGCCCTAAATTATACCACCTCCACGGATAACAACGGTAGATTTGAGCTTAGTTTACCAACTGGATACAACTTATTGGAGATAAGCTATATTGGTTATGAAACGCAGAAAACAGTGTGGCATGTCTACAGTGAAGATGATATTAGAATATTATTGCCCCCCGATGCATATGAACTTGAAGAATTATTGATTACCGGTGAAACCGATGATAATAATGTTCAGTCGGTAATTATGGGCATTACCAGGTTGCGACCTCAACAGATTGAGAATATGCCTGTATTCCTTGGAGAACCGGATATTATAAAGGGTATTCTTACTCTCCCAGGCGTAAGTACAGTTGGAGAAGGTGCAGGTGGATTTAATGTGAGAGGTGGAGCCATTGATCAAAACCTGATCCTCCAGGATGAAGCTTTGATCTTCAACTCCTCTCATGCCTTAGGTTTTTTCTCTATTTTTAACTCAGATGCTATACAGGAAGTAGAACTATATAAGGGACATATACCGGCTCAATATGGAGGACGACTTTCTTCAGTTCTTAATGTGAAACTGAAGGGTAATAACTCAGAAAAGCTGTCGGGCAGAGGAGGTATAGGATTGGTTTCAAGCCGCCTTACCCTGGATGGCCCACTGCAATCAAAAAAATCCAAAGATGAGGGCAATCAGCCTAAAACAACTTTCCTCCTAGGGGGGAGAATAACCTATTCAGACTGGATCTTAAAAATGTTTAACATTCCTGACATTAAAAACAGTTCAGGGTACTTTTATGATATAAATGCAAAATTATCACACAGGTATAGTGAAAAAGGGATTATTTCTGCTTCGTATTATCAAAGCTTCGACAATGTTCAGTTTTCAGATGATTATGGATTTTCATGGACGAACAGGGCTGCCAGCCTGATCTGGAATCATATGATCACGCCTGATGTTTCGTCCACTTTTTCTGCCTCTATAGGCGGCAATGAAAATCTGTCATATGAACCAACTGGAATAACAGCCTTTACCTTAAAAAATGGCATTTCCAATTTTCGCTTAACGGAAGACATACTTATTTCTTCAATCAAGGACCATAACATTTCAACAGGTATAGAATACATAAATTATGAAATTGCACCTGATGAACTTACACCACGGGGCGAACAGTCTACCATTATAAGCGAGTCCGTATACAAAGACAATGGGCATGAACTCGGGATATACATTAATGATGAATATACCCTGAATTATCTATTTTCATTTTCATTCGGTTTAAGATTCAATGCCTTCCAACAGCTGGGTCCTGGCGTTGTTTATCAGTATGATGAAGGTGCTCCAAAAGTACCGGAAACGATCATTGACAGCATAAGTTATGGATCCGGAGAATCCGTCGAGTCCTTTTATAACCTGATGCCCAGGTTTTCAATGAAATACAGCCTGAATCCTAATTCCTCTCTAAAACTGAGTTATAATGGAACAAGCCAGTTTATTCATCTTGTGTCGAATTCCACAGCAGCACTACCCGTTGATTTTTGGCTTGTGAGTGGTCCTTATTATGCACCGGAAACATCCAATAATTTTTCTATTGGATACTTCCGGAATTTCATGAACAACGTCTGGGAAACATCCCTGGAATTGTATTACAGACGATTGAAGAATGTAATAGAGTATAAGGACTTCGCAGAATTGCTTCTGAATCCTCATCTTGAAGCGGAGTTACTTTCAGGTGATGGACAGGCATATGGCGCTGAGTTTTTGATTCGAAGAAAAAAGGGCCGTTTGAACGGTTGGCTGGCCTATACATATTCCCGCTCATATGTAAAAGTAGATGGCGATTATGAAGAAGAAACAATAAATGATGGTGAATGGTACCCGTCAAGGCTGGATATACCAAATAATTTAAATATTGTACTCAATTATAATTTTAATAAAAGTAATATTTTCTCTGCGAATTTCACCTACAGATCGGGACGCCCAATTACAATACCTGGGTCATTTTACATAGTTGATGAGGTCTTTATTCCCGAAGTTTCAGGAAGGAATGAGTTTCGAATACCCCCTTATCATCGACTTGACATTTCCTATACCTTAAAAAGAAATGTAATCAAGAAAAAAAGATACAAGGACAGTTTTACATTTTCAATTTACAATCTGTATGCGAGGAAAAATACATATTCAGTCTTTTACAGAAAGAACATTTCCAGAGGATCAAATGCATACAGATTATCAGTCCTGGGGACTATTTTTCCCTCTTTTACGTACAATTTTGAGTTTTAAAGGAATGAATAAAGGATATATTTTACATATTTTAATTGTGTTATTGACTGGATGCATTTCTTCCTACAATCTCGAACATGATACTAATGAGAATTTACTTGTTGTTGATGGAAAGATCACACAAGAAGACGTACAACATGAACTTACATTGCGGAGGTCCACTGCTATAGGAGCAACCGACTTTAATGCTGTCCCTGGCGCCAGGGTGTCCTTATATGATGAGCAGGGCAATCGCGAAGAATACTATGAAATGGGAAACGGGAAATATGTGCTGGAAGGTAACGTTCTTGAGCGGACTCCAGGAAAATCATATTATATAGAGATTCAACTCTCCGACCAGAAAATTTACAGGTCTGTACTACAAACGATGCCAGAGGTTATAAAACCTGAGAAATTGGATTTCAAACTTGAAGAAATCGAAGAACTAAGTGATCTAGAAAACATTATTATTAAAAGATATTTAAGTTTATACATAAATACACCCGTTTTTAAAGGCGATCAGAATCTTTATTTTACCTGGCGAATAGATCATGCCTATTCCTTCGCAGAATTACAATGCCACCCCTTAAAAACACCAGTATCTTGTTATATAACAAGGAAACTTGTTAATGATAACTTAAAAATATTCTCCAGCGAAGATTTAGCAGGAGGCATACTGGAAAATTTCCGTGTTGGATCTATTCTAATTTTACCTAATTGGGAGTTCTTTGAGAAACACTTCTTTAATGTTGCACAGCATTCAATCACTAAAGAAGCATATAATTACTGGGAAACTGTAAAGAAAGTAGCTCAATCTACCGGTAGCATATTCGATACGCCGCTGGCACCTATCAATGGGAATATCTATAACATCAATGATTCGGATGATCGGGTATTGGGCTTTTTTGAAGTTTCTACGGTTGATACCATTCGAACTTATACCTACGCTGTGGACCTGGAACCTTTATCTATTGAAGACAGGTGCAATCCTTTAATATGGCCACCCTGGAGAGATTCTGCATGTTGTAACTGCCTCGAGATCCCTGACAGCCAACTTGAAAGGCCTGGATACTGGGGATTCCGGCGAGAAGATCACCAATGAAAAGCAAATTTAAATATAATCCAAGAACGACTCCTTTGGCAGGTATAAAGATATTGTTATTCTTATCTGTTTTTTTAAACGGTTATAAAGGTTACGCTCTTCCTCCTCAACCGGATAAAATCTTCGTTCATCTGGATAAGTCATTTTATGTATCCGGAGAGATTATACATTATAAAGTATACTTTCTTAACCAAGAAAATATCGAATCTAAAGTGGTTCATGTGGAGCTGGTAGGTGCCAATGACAGCATATTCCTGGACCAGGTTAATCTGATCTCAAATAATACAGCAAATGGAAAATTCAAATTGCCAATATCTTTCAAGGAAGGTAATTACGCTTTTCGATGCTATACGGCATGGAATATTAATTTTGGCTATGAATATATCTTTTATAAGCCTATCCCAATCTTTAATGAATCGCTTACCGGTAATCCGGTGAATCAAAATATAGATTATTACAAAAAAGATAGTCTTTCATTCTCAATAAACAGAAAGGATCATATAGTTATAGAAATGAAGAATGATGGCCCGGTTTACACCGGAGATTCTGTTTCTCTTGAAGTGGGGTTTAAAGATAATGCAGCCACAAGCTTTTCCGTTTCTGTATTCGACCTGAACCTTGTCAAACCTTTGGAATTAGGTGACTATGCCAACTATTTAAATGACCTGAATAAAGGAAATGACAGTGAGGTTGAGATTAAGTACAGTCCGGAAAAATCTATTTCAGTTCGGGGTATGGTCCTGGAGCAAGTCACAAATGAACCTATTACATCTAGCGTTTTATCGGTATTTAACCTAAAGGAAATTAGTTTTACACGAATCAAAAGCAAAGACGGTCATTTTTCCTTTGAGCTGCCTTTATTTAAAGGATCAGCTGATCTTCAGATCATTAATATGAACCCTTATCAGGAAAAAGCACCTGTGGTTCAGACCAGAGCAATGATATCTAATATTAAGAATCAACCCGAGTTATCCCAAGTTGTTGAAAGGTCGCAAAAGGTTCTGAAATATTTGTACTTCAGTAAGCTTCGAAGACATATTGATGAGGTTTTTTACCAGGATCAGAAGGATAGCCTGCAACTTATGAGCACTCAATATTTACAATTTGAACCTGACAAATCATATAACATGGGAAAGTACAGGTACATCAAAAATATGGAAGATTTTATCCGGCAGGCTGTTCCAAATGCAACTACTTATAAGGAAGGGGATGCCCGAAAACTCAAGCTTTATAATACTGAAACGAAGAAATATTTCATGACCAAACCCTGGTTACTGGTCGACAATTATTTCGTTTTTGATGATTCTCTGGTTTACAATATTCCCTTCAACCAAATAAAAAGAATTGATCTGTTCAATACAAATAAAAGCATTTTTGAATATTTTGAACCGATCATGGTTCAGGGCGGAATAATTGCTGTCTATACCAAAAACAATTTTCTTGCCTATCATGTTGGAGTCAGCCCTAATATGCTAATGATCAATGGCCTTCCACCCGATGACACAGAAAACTATAATGACAATTTCACAGGTGCCCCGAATCTGGAACCCATCATTTTCTGGGAGCCTGATTTATCCAACAAGAATAACAGTATCACCCATCTGGCGTTTAAAACCAGCGATATAACAGGTTCTTGTATGATACAGGTCATAGGAATGGATGCAGATGGCGAACTCATTGAAGGAAAAATGGTATATCAGGTGTCAGAAAGAATCGAATAAATTCAATTACCAATCGGATATATTTCCATTTCCCTGACTTTCGCTTTCCCTCCTTTTACGAAAAGCTGCATTTCGTTCTTACCCGACACAGGGAAGACCTGGTCTGAAATAACTACCGAGCCCCCTTCCGCAAAAACTTCGATGATTGACTGGTCTACAACAATTTCCAGGCTAAGGCGATTATCTTTTAGTTCAAGTGGGGCATATTCAACAGAGGCAAAATTTTCGCGAAAATCAATATTTCCTGACTTGGTCCTATCAATAAACAGTATACCTTTTACCCGGTCATACCCGATCATTGTTTTTTCTTTTTCACTTTTGAAAATTTCAATACCCACCAGATCTGCTTGTATATCCTCAAATTCTATATTCATAAGAAAAGATCCTGAATGAAGACCATTCAGTAGTTTATCATTATCTTCTATCCGGTGATTTGTAAAAACAAGCTTTTCCGAATCACTGGCGAATTTATAAAATGATTCAACGGGTTTTTGTACGAGCTTATATTCATCTTCCTGTTCCACAAGAGATAATTCCCTCGGTATTGACATCATACCTCTCCAGGGAGAAGTCGGTAGTGCATTTGCATAAGCCCAGTTATTGGCCCACCCTATCAATACAGGAGGGTGTCCTGAAGGTAAATTATTGTAAGTGATGGCCGCATAAAAATCTTTACCGTAATCAAGCCACTCAGGTGATTGTCCAGGATGATCTGCGATAAACCTTTCGCCATCGAATTCCCCCACAAAGTATTGCATCCCGGTAAAACCTTCATATTGACTTCCTGATGAAATAATCAGTACCCAC
The DNA here is from genome assembly GCA_964389805.1 of uncultured Roseivirgaceae bacterium. Classification (GTDB taxonomy): domain Bacteria; phylum Bacteroidota; class Bacteroidia; order Cytophagales; family Cyclobacteriaceae; genus JAGTVG01. Next base: position 8,287 of record CAYMFU010000306.1, read on the forward strand.
TTAAATTCATCCGATCCTTTCACATTTACCTTCAGCAGATCAGGACATTCCCATATTCTGGACACGTCCCCATAGCCTCCGAATTCGCCAGTTAGGTTCCAGTCAACCAGGTTGTCTGATTGATAGAACTGCACTTTGTATTCTAAAGGATGACTGACGACCATAACCCATCTTTCACTTTCTTCATACCAGAATACTTTAGGATCACGGAAATCCCGCATTCCAAGGTCTAGTACAGGATTATTACCATATTTAGTCCAGGTTCGGCCCTTATCCTTGCTAAATGCAATGCTCTGGTGCTGCAATTTATTTTGCGAGTGATCATGTGATGTATAAATGGCAAACAGGCACTTATTGTCGGAACATAATCCTGAGGTATTATTATTATCGACAATCGCACTTCCTGAAAAGATCATGATGCTGTCTTCCTCATATAAAGCGACGGGAAGGTGTTCCCAGTTCAGGAGGTCTTTACTGATGGCATGCCCCCAGCTCATATGTCCCCAGGTATCTCCAAAGGGATTATATTGATAGAATAGATGATATTCCCCATCGAGATAAACAAGCCCATTCGGATCATTAATCCAGTTCTTTTCCGGAGTAAAATGGAACAACGGACGGTATCGCTCCATTTTGGTTTCATATTCAGCATTTTGAGATTGGTTTTGCTGGGGAGTTTGACACGATAAAAATCCCATCAAAACCAGTAGGAGAAAATATCTACTTATTGTCATAGCAAATAAATTTTGTTAGTCATGTTCAAATACCTGAATTGCTTTGTTGTTCCTGGAGGCTATAATCAGTTTTTTGTTTTTCGCTTTTATGGAAATCAGATCTCTAACCTCCTCTTCCAATCTGATCCCCGATTGATCCGCTTGAACCTCTGTAAATGTGCCATCACCTAATCCTAATAGGAGCAATCCATAGCTCGCATCATAGCGACCCACTTCAGGTTTTACCTTAAACAGATTTCCACCAACCAGAATATCAAGTTGCCCATCTGCATTAAAATCCTCCACCAAACTGGCATATACAGGAGATAGCTGAGCAAATAATGGGAGGGGTTGAATGCTAAACTTCCCATTCCCTTCATTCAGGATCAACGAGGATTTTAATTGATTAGCTCTCAATTTAACTGAATTCTTTAGTTGTTCAGGAGTGAAGATATCCTCAATTGTTTGACCTTTATAGTACACATATTTAGAATATTTTTCTTTCAATGATGGTATCTGATTTACAAGATCATGTTTTAGAGCCATAGGATAAGCCGTATCGCCATTATAATAACAAACTACCTGCTCTACCGAGCCATTTACATCAAAATCATTGACATACATGGATACCGGTTTTTCTTCCGATGCCTTAAATCTGGAATTAAGTCCATGGTTGCCTGCCACAAAATCAATATCTCCATCATGATCAAAATCACCAGATGCCAGGCAATTCCACCAACCATATGATTCGGACATGCCAAATTCATTTGTCCTGTCGATGAACTTGCCATTTTCATTTATTAACACCGTTACCGGCATCCATTCCCCAACAATCACAATATCCAGATCCGCATCATTGTCCACATCTGACCATGACATATCTGTGATCATTCCAATTTCTTTTAAATCCGGCGCAATCTGGTCCGATACATTCTGAAAATTACCTTTTCCGTCATTCTGTAGGATATAACCATTTACAGGAACCCCATATAAAAACGGCCTGACCCTTAAACCCACAAACAGATCTATATACCCATCCTGGTTAAAATCGCCAGCCTGAACACAGGATGTACTTTCAAATTTCCCGGCAGGTAATATCTGCTGGCTTTGTGAGAAATTCCCTTGTCCATCGTTGATATAAAGCCGATCCCAGAGTGCGGATGAACTGGATGAGAATTCCGTGCCTCCGCTGGCTACATATATGTCAATATCCTGATCATTATCTGCATCAAGAAAGGCTACATCAGTATCCTCGCTTAATTTATTCTTTTCAAATAATGCCTGATTAGAAGGAAAGAATTCACCATTATATCTTTGGAGCATTAATGCACCTGCAAAACCTTTGGCGCCACCAACATAAAAATCTTCGAGGCCATCCCCATTCACATCGCCTTTCGCCATTTTGGGACCCTGCGTGGAGAGCATATGATATATCAGCTTCTCCCGGTAAAAATCAATATACTCGTTTTCCTCATGCCGGAAATTTATGAATCCTTCATTTGAGACATCCTTAAAAATGGGAATAATTTCTTCCCGTGAATATAAATTTGTAGAAGAACTTATGCCCTCAGATTGTGATAGGGTAAGTGTCTGGTCTGCTTCAACATTCCTAAGAATGGTGGTACTCCCATCAGGCCAGTTGATCACTGCAGAATCGATTGAAGCAAAATCCCCAAGACCAAAATTTGGACGCGGATCAACGGAGGATTGGAATCCACGTACCGGCATCTGTTCAAGATACCTTATTTGATCATTCTTATGAAGGGTTATTTTTGTTCCTATGGCCTGGGTATTTTTAGCGGATCCCATGAGAATAAATTTAAGATAATGCTGGTCCTGTTTTTTCTCCACAGTATGGTTCTTGAAAATAAATGCTGGCATATTCACATTATTGATAACAAGGTCCATATCGCCATCATTGTCCATATCCCCATAAGCCGACCCATTTGAGTGACTGGGTTCTCCCAAACCCCATTCTTCAGCATGATTTACAAAACTAAATTGGCCTTCGTTTCGGAAGGCATAATTCGAGATCTTTACGGAAGGAATGGCGTTGATCAGCTTTTTATAATCAACTTTATCATCAATAATGATCATTTTAACTACTTTCCGGTTAGAGAAATAGGCCAGGTAATCCTGGTCTGTCAGATCCTGGTAAATGCCATTTGCAACGAAAAGGTCCTTAAGTCCATCATTATCCATATCGAATATCAAGGCACCCCAACTCCAATCAGTAGCAAAAACGTTAGCAAGGCGTCCTATTTCACTGAAAGTCCCATCACCGTTATTGTAATGGAACATATTACGCGTAAATTGATGGTGATAATCATTTTTAACTGCTGAAAAATAGTTATCCCATGAATCGAAGGTGGTTTTGGTTTTTAATCGGTCATCAAATTCCGGGATCATATCCGTAACAAATATTTCAGGATGTCGGTCATTATTGATATCTGCCATATCCGCTCCCATAGAGGCAGCACTGATCGACCGCATCATTTCAGTCAACGTTTCCGTAAATGTTCCATTCTGGTTATTGATATAGATATAATCCCTTTCAAAGAAGTCATTCGAGACATAAATATCTTCCCAGCCATCCATGTTAATATCCCCAACTGTAACACCCAGACCGAAAGCAATCACACTCCCATATATTCCAGCTTCCACACTTACATCGGTGAAGACATTTCCATCATTGCGAAGCAACTTATCCCCGCCTTTTACATCGCGGACATGACGCTGGTTATCTTCGAGGTTAAAACTTCCAATGGCTTCATAGGAATTATTCAAGAGATATAAGTCTATATCCCCATCCTTATCGTAATCGAAGAAAGCTGCATGGGTTGAAAATCCCTGGTCTGCTACCTGATAATCTTCAGCTGATTCTGTAAAAGTCAGGTCCCCATTGTTTATGAAGAGTTCATTCTTTTTATTATCTCCCTTCATATCCCCGGAATTACATACATATATGTCGACAAACCCATCCCCATTAATGTCAGCCATACTGACACCAGTAGACCAGGCCTGGTTTCCTCCAACCCCGGCCTTTTCAGTAACATCTTCAAAAATGAAATCTCCCTTATTCAGATAAAGGTGGTTTTTATGCATATTTGAATTAAAATAAATATCTAACAGGCCATCATTATTGATATCGCTTAAACCCACACCACCACCATTGTAGAAATTACGGTACCGATAAATATTAAATTCTTCTTTATAATCCAGCCTGTTGACAAATTCAACATTAGAATAGGCCTTATCAATGGATTCAAATAAATAATCACTTTCTTCCTCTTGAGATTTATCCTCACAGGAGGCCAGAGAAAAAATTACGACTAAAAGGTAAATCTGTGTTCGAAAAGACCTTAACATAATGCAGGAAATTTACTTAATGGCAACTGTATCTTCATCTTGCTTAATGGAATTTTCATTTGCCTTGCCTTCCACACTCAAATCTGTGAAAACAACATAAACCTCTTCAAAACCCTTTTTAAACATTGTTATCCTTCTGTTTCCATCCACTTTCATAAAAGCGCTGCCATGTTTGGAATGTTCAATCTCCATAAATCCTTTTCCATACCAATCCTGCAACAGATTGAGTACATCAAGTTGTAAGCTATCGGACCACATATTTTTACTCCATGGTGACCACCCGTTATATTGAAACCGGACAGGCATTTCATAGATCTTCTCCTCAAAAAAATCAGGATAGAAATTCATTTTTGCCGAGTGCTTCAGTTCTTCAAAATCATGTTCAACTGAGAGATTATGTTCTCCCTGCCGGATCAATCCTTCCTTATTCAATTTCCAGCAGTGAGAATAAAAATCCTTTGTGGTCATACCGAAATATATCCCGAAAAACAAACTATCATATCTTACACCACTTGCCAATTCCCGCTGCACCATTCGATCATATTTCGCCTTTTTGCCACAACCGACTGTTAATGATACAATTATTGCAAATAAGAAAATTCTACTCATATTCATTTCAGGTATTTAAAAACCTCTATAAAATCATTATTCTTAACCACGATTAAGATATTTCTATCCTCAATCAATTCAAAATCACGGATCTCTCCTTTGGTCGATAAACCAGATATCCTGTTTGGCATAAAATCAAAATTACCCCTTCCGTCGCCGATTAACAAACATCCATAGCTTGCATCATATTTCCCAGCCTCAGGTTTTGAGCGGTAAAAATTCCCTCCAATTAAAATATCCGGTTTACCGTCACGGTTAAAATCATGAATTGAGATCCCGAAAGTTGGTGAAAACTGTGCTTCCGTTGGTAATGACCTTAATCTAAATCCGGAAGCACCTTCATTCATTAAAAGGGTAGTTTTTAAGTTAACAGCTTCCAGCACAACACTGGTATTAAGTATCTCTTCACTAAATAAATCTGACATGGTTTGTTCTTTATAAGAATTAAATGTCGGATACTTGGATTTCAAAGAAGGAATCTGCTCAACCAAATCTTTTTGTTGAATCATAGGGTATTCATTATCCCCATTAAACATAGTAATGATATGCTCCACTTTTCCATTTCTGTCAAAATCATTGACATGCATTCTGACTGGTTTTTCAACGCTACATTTAAATCTTGAATTCAAACCATGATTTCCTAATACAAAATCCATATCCCCATCCATATCGAGATCATTACTACTCAGACTATTCCACCAGCCTTTTGTATTTTCAAGACCTAATTGAGTGGTGATGTTTTCAAATTTTCCATTTTCATTTCTGAATATTGTGATGGGCATCCAGTCACCCACTATTATCAGGTCAGGATCTTCATCCTGATCAATATCTGACCACAGAGCATCCGTGATCATTCCAATTTCTATCAGATCAGGGGCAAGCTTTTCGGTAAAATTCTCAAATTGGCCTTCTCCATCATTCAACAGAATATGACCGGATGTGGGAACACCATATAAAAATGGTCTGAGCCTGATTCCCACGAAAAGATCAAAATCTCCATCCCCATCTACATCAGCTGCATCAATGCAGGAGCTGCTCTCATTTTTTCCCGCAGGCAATCTTTGTTCCGTCTTCGAAAATTGACCGTTTCCATTATTGATATATAACCTGTCCTGAAGTGCATATGAACTGGAAGAAAATTCATAACCTCCGCTGGCAACATACAAATCCAGATCATTGTCATTATCCGCATCGAAAAATATACAATCGGTATCTTCCGAAATAGCATCTGATTCGAAAAGAGTTGTATTCGTTTTAATAAAATTTCCATTCTCCAGCTGAATCATCAAGGCACCCGGATGATTCTTGGATCCCCCAATGTATACATCCATCAATCCATCACCATTAACATCTCCTTTACATATTTTAGGGCCCTCAGCAGATAACATATGATAGAGGAGTTTATCCCTTTTGAAATCTATGAAATCATTCTCTACATGTCGATGATCGATCAGGTTCTGATCTGAGATATCTTCGAACAATGTTATTGATTTCGTTTTCGATTCTAATGAACCTCTGGTGGTATTGGCATCAGTTTGATTGATCTCTAATCTTTGATTAGCCTTAATGGCTGTTAGAATAGTTACCTTATCATCCGGCCAGTAAATAAGCGCAGAATCTATTGCTGCTTCGTCACCCAAACCAAAGTGGATAATCGGATCAACGGAGGACATAAAACCCCGGGTTGGGATCAATTCCTGATAAAACTTCTTACCACCAGCTTTCAGAACTACCTGGGATCCGATGGCATCCTGATTCTTGCCTGTCCCTGTTAATTTAAATTGAACAAAATGGTCATTAGATGTTTCTATGCTATTGTTTTTATATACAAAAGAGATCATGTTCACATTATTCACCACCAGGTCAAGATCACCGTCATTATCCAGGTCACCAAATGCAGAGCCATTTGAATGGCTTAATTTGCCCAATCCCCATTTTTCAGCGTGGTCTTCAAAAGTCAGGTCCTGATTATTCTTAAAAGCATAATTGGAGATTTTTTCAGATGGAATGGCATCTATAAGTGTTAGAATGGCATTTTCGTCTTCCCGAATCATTGATCGTACGATATTCGGATCGGTATAGAGGCCTATGTAATCCTGGTCCAGAAGGTCTTTGAATATTCCATTGGCCACAAAAATATCTTTCCAGCCATCATTATCCATATCCCAGATGGAGGCACTCCAACTCCAGTCAGTGGCATCAACACCTGCCAGTCGTCCAATCTCACTGAATGTATTATCCTGGTTATTTAATTGAAATACATTCCTCGCAAATTGATGGTGATATCCCATTTCAACATTTTTCTGATACCTTTCCCAGCTTTCAAACATGGCCTTGGTTTTCAGCCTGTCCTCTTTCTGTGGTAACATTTCTGTCACAAAAATCTCGGGATATGCATCATTGTTAATATCAGCTATATCAGCGCCCATTGATCCCAGGCTGATCTCATTAATTTGTTCTTCCAGCAACTCAGAAAAGGTTCCATCCCCGTTATTTATATACAGGTAGTCCCGCTCAAAGAAATCATTGGATACATAAATATCCTGCCAGCCATCTTTGTTAATGTCTCCAATGGTTACTCCAAGGCCAAATCCGATGGCGCTTCCATAAATTCCTGCCTCCTCGCTTACATCTACAAAGCGATCCCCTTCATTTCTATATAATTTATTTGCTCCGGAGGGATCACGTGTATTCCTGAGATCTTTTTTTAATTGTGCGGCCGCAAATGAATCAAAAGAGTTGTTGAGAAGATAGCAGTCCAGGTCCCCATCCTTATCAAAATCAAAAAAGGCGGCATGGTTTGAGAGTCCTATATCATCCAGACCATATTCATTTGATTTCTCTGTGAAACTCAGGTCTCCATTGTTTATGAATAATTCATTATGCCGCCGTTCACCTTCCGGGCTCCCGGATTTACAAACAAAAATATCCAGATATCCGTCTCCATTGATGTCAGCCATGCTGACACCTGTCGACCAGACATTTTCGCATGCGACACCTGCCCGTGTTGTGATGTCTTCAAATACAAAATTCCCTTTATTCAGATATAGTCGATTGGATTCCTGGTTTCCACAGAAGTAAATATCCACCAGTCCGTCATTGTTGATATCACCAATTCCCACACCTGCTCCATTATAGAAATTACGATAGGTATAAACATTAAATTCCTCCTCATAAACAACATTATTTTCAAATGTGATCCCAGTTTCTGAGGAAGGCATTAACGTAAAAAGGACGTGGCTATCCGGCTCCTGTTCCTTCCCTGATTGACAAGACAACAGAAAAAATGATATAAAAACTGTATATATTATTATTCTCATCAGGTAAAATTACGATTATTCCCCTGTTGTGCGAATTTATAGCATTCTTAAAATATCTCATTGATATTCTATGACATATTATCAAGGCTCTTCCATGAAATCAAATGGATTGCACTGTATAAGGTACAGTATATGCTATACTACCAAATTATAGTGAAATGGCTTTAATGAAACATTCGGGTATTACAAGAAGATATTACAATAACTGGGTCATTTTTAATATCCTGGATTCTGAATTAAATTAGGATTGGCTTCATCAATTGTACGGGGAATCGGAAATAAGGTGGTATAACTTTTGTCATCTCCCGAAATAATAATATCTCCTGGATTATTATAGGGAGGGACCCATTTATCCACTTCAGTGAAATATCCCCAACGAATAAGATCAGTTCTTCTGAAGTTTTCGGCAAACATTTCTCTTCCCAGTTCATTTAAAAGCTCTCCCCCCGGTACGGATGTACCTCCTTCACTCATCATAAAACTGGGTACACCATCCAGTGAAGTTAAAAGTGTAGCATTGGATCTTTCACGAACCTGATTTACAAGGCCTAAGGCTTCAGAACTGCCAGGATCAAGTCGCCATAGGGCTTCAGCTCTGATCAGCAGGGTATGTGCGA
>CAYMFU010000307.1:0-14567 GCA_964389805.1 uncultured Roseivirgaceae bacterium
TGCCTCGACTCTGATTTCCTGGTTTTTTCCAAAGTTGACATGGTATTTAATTTAATCGGTTACGCATCCTTCAGATGCAGATGATACAAGTTTAATATATTTACCTAAAATTCCTTTGTTATATTTATAGGGTGGTTTAACCCAGTTTTCTCTCCTTCTTTTAATTTCTTCTTTTGTCAGGTCTACGTCAAGCCTGTTGTTGACAGCATCGATCGTTATCTTGTCACCATCTTCTATCAATGCAATCAATCCACCTTCCTGAGCTTCAGGAGTAATATGGCCGACTACAAATCCATGCGATCCTCCAGAGAATCTACCATCCGTAATAAGGGCAACATCTTTTCCAAGGCCTGCTCCAATTACTGCTCCAGTAGGCTTAAGCATTTCGGGCATTCCAGGTGCACCTTTTGGGCCTTCATAACGGATTACTATGACATCACCTTTCTTTACAGTTTTACCTATTCCATCTATAGCTTCAAACTCATTTTCAAATACCCGGGCGGTGCCTGTAAATCGTTCCCCTTCTTTACCCGTTATTTTCGCTACTGATCCTTCCTGTGCAAGATTGCCAAATAATATCTGAATATGACCAACCGGTTTGATCGGGTCACTTAAGGATTTGATAATTACCTGTCCTTCATCCAGGTCACGTGCACCCTCAAGATTTTCTCCTAGGGTTTTTCCTGTTACTGTCAGGCAATCACCATCCATATATCCTTCATTCATTAAATATCTCATCACTCCGGGCACACCTCCTGCATAATGAAGGTCTTCCATAAGGTATTTACCACTTGGTTTCAGGTCTGCAATAAATGGTGTTTTATCGCTTATCCTTTGAAAATCATTTATACCTAGTTCTATGTCTACTGCCTTTGCCATAGCTATTAAGTGAAGAACAGCATTGGTGGAGCCTCCTAATGCCATAATGAGTGTAATGGCATTTTCAAAGGCACGCTTGGTCATTATATCCCGTGGCTTGATATCTTTTATTAATAGATTTTCTATTGCATGACCTATTTGAGAACATTCTATTCGTTTATCTTCACTTATTGCCGGATTCGAAGAAGAATAGGGAAGGGACATGCCTAGAGCTTCTATGGCTGAAGACATGGTGTTGGCAGTATACATGCCTCCGCAAGCGCCAGCGCCTGGAATTGAATTCTTTATAATACCTTTATAATCTTCATCCGATATGTCACCCTTCAGTTTTTTGCCATAGGCTTCAAACGCAGAAACGATATTCAGATCTTCACCCTTCCATTTTCCTTTCTTGACGGTTCCCCCATACAGGAGAATACCCGGCCTGTTCATTCTACCCATTGCCATAATGGCTCCTGGCATGTTTTTATCGCAACCGACAATTGAAACAACGGCATCGTAATGCTGGGCATTAACAACAGTTTCAATAGAATCCGCAATTATGTCTCTTGAAGGCAAGGAGTATTTCATCCCCTCAGTTCCATTTGGAATTCCATCACTGACTCCGATAGTATGAAATATAAGCCCCCACAATCCCTTGTCATCAATGCCTTTTTTAACATCTTTAGCGAGATCATTTAAATGCATATTGCAGGGATTTCCCTGAAATCCTGTGCTTACGATCCCAACTTGTGCCTTATTAAGATCATCATCTTGTATTCCCAATGCGTATAGCATAGCCTGTGACGCTGGCTGGGTCTCATTTAGAGTAATGCCTTTACTATATTTATTTATTTCACTCATATTTTAGATATTAAAAAAGCCTTTCTGTCACGAGAAAGGCTTTTAGCTTATATAATATATATCCTTTCTCACGAATCCTGGTAAGGAATCACAAGTACAATAACAATCACAGACACTATAGATCTAATACTGATCATAAAAAACAATTTTAAGGCCCAAACAGGGCATTTTGAAATTGGCTTCAAAAGTCTTACAATTATTTATAAAATCAAAGTTTTTCGATCAAAAAATCTAAAGATTTAAGAGGTAATTAAAAATATATATTAAATAAGTGCTACTTTTCAAGAATATTGTTTAAGTCTAACAGATAAATTTTAGATGATATTTCGCCAATAGTGTATTTTAAGAAATTTTAATTTGGCTTGGGGTCAGGTAATAAGTTTATCAATAACATTTCTCCAGTTATTGAGAAATTATTAATGTCATTGTGCAACCTTCGCAATAAAAATTCCATCTTTATTATTTAAAGCAAAAACATTAAGAATATGAAATCACATTACTCAGTACTGGCTTTTATTTTATTAGTTTTTATAGCTCTTATCCCTAAAACTGTTTTTTCGCAGGATATTCTTGCAAAAGCAAACTTCTCAATTGAACAAGTCAAATATCTTGAAGTTGAAGGGAGTTTCTGTAATATAGAACTCAATGGGTATTCAGGAACGTCATTGAAAATGGACGGTAAGATAGAAGGTTCAGGGGATCCGGATAAATACGAAATTATATATCGTGAAGATGGTGGCAGAATTAAAGTATGGATAGAACGCCCAAATAACATATGGAGAAATATTGAAGGCTTACTGCATTTTGACGTACCTGAAAATGTAATTGTAATGGTAGATAACAGTTCAGGAAATATTGAAGCGGAAGATCTTAAATCAAGTGAGATTACACTCGAAGCTTCCTCCGGTAACATTATTACAAGGAATATGAAAGGGGTTTTGAGTTTACGATGTTCCTCCGGAAATATTACTTTATCTGATCAAAACGGGAATGCTACTTTGCGAGCCTCCTCGGGAAATCTTAAAATCGATGAAGTGAGTGGGGATCTTGAAGCCCATGCATCTTCCGGAAATATTACTATATATGAAGTCATAGGGAATGTAGAAGCAGACTGTTCTTCCGGCAATATTAAATTAGGGGATATAGAAGGCCGGCTTAATGTTGGAAGTTCATCCGGGAACATCAGGGGTGAGGATATATTATTAACAGGCGATTCAAGATTCAAAGCATCCTCAGGCAATGTTACCATTGGATTGTTAAATTCAGAGGACGACTTAAGTTTTGACCTTGATTCAGGGTCCGGAAATTTGTATGCAGCAGGAAGTACTTCGGATGATAGACTTATTTTAAGGAAAGGTTCTATAAATATCACCGGTATCACTACCAGTGGGAGTCAGAGGTATACAACAGATTAATTATTAGCCGTCCAGTTTAACTTGACCAAGATGCGCTTCAATTTTGGCTTTCAATTCATTGGAGTTAAATGGTTTGGTTACATAATCATCCATCCCGGCAGAATATAATTTATCAAGATCATTGATCATTACATCTGCTGTCAAGGCGATAATTGGGATTTTCCTTGAAATATCATTTTCAAAATTCCTGATAGCCATGGTGGCTTCCCAACCATCCATTTCCGGCATATGTAAGTCCATGAGAATGAGATCATACCTGTTGGCTTTAAACTTATCCAGCGCTTCAAGCCCATTTTCTGCAGTGTCTATCTTATAATCCCATCTTTCCAGGAAGCGCTTGGCCACTTTCATATTCATTTCATTATCCTCAACCAGAAGAATGTAGGTTGAAAATGCATCGCCTTCTGTTGGCTCTTTCGAATCCTCTTTCTTTTTATCCTCTAAATCTTTTGTTTGATTTATGCCAAATGTAAGGGTGAAGAAAAATTCTGACCCTTCCCCGGGATTACTTTCTACATGAATATCGGTGCCCTGAATCCTTAACAGGTTTCGAATGATGGCTAATCCCAATCCTGATCCTCCAAATTTTCGGGTTGTTTCGGTGGTAGCCTGCTCAAAACGATCGAATATCCTTTCCTTCTCTTTAGAGGAAATTCCTATTCCAGTGTCTCTAATGCTAAATTTAATATCTATATCCTCATTTGTCTTTTTAAGACAATCTACGTTTACATTTATTTTCCCTGCTTCTGTAAACTTGATGGCATTATCTATTAAATTAACAAGTATTTGAGATAACCGATGGGGGTCTCCAATCAATGATTCAGGAACATCCTCTCCCACAGTTAAATTAAATTCCAGGTTTTTATTTTCAGCTTTACTCTTAAAAGTATTCTTCATGTTAGTTAAGAGTTGACTTGCATTAAAGCGCGTATTTTCTATTTTGATTTTTCCTTCCTCTATTTTAGAGAAATCAAGAATATCGTTAATCAGGACAAGAAGGTTCTCACCTGAAAACTTTATACTACGTAATAGTTCGATCTGATCTTCTCTGGGATTTTCAATCATCAGGATCTCGGATAAACCAATAACTGCATTCAGCGGGGTCCTGATCTCGTGGCTCATATTGGATAGAAATTTCTGCTTAGCAACAGAAGCACTTTCAGCTTTTTCTTTTGCTTCGATCAGTTCAAGGTTCTTTTCATTTAAGGTTTGATTCTTCTCTTCTATGTCAGAATGGGCTTTTTCTATTTCTTTATTTTTAACGCTCAGGCTGATATTAGACCTTTTTTTATTTTCATAGGCCCTCCATAAAAGAAATAAAATGGCAATAAGAAAAGTGATGAGCAGCAGTCCGCCATGGAAGATGAGGTCATCTATAAAGGACTCACTATATGCATTCTCATTAAATATATTCGTCAATAACATAATCCACTATATAAAATCATCCCAGATGTGCAATTGATTTATTTTCTATGTTAATAAAAAAACTGCTACTATAAGAACGGAAAACTATCCTTTTCATTTTATTTTATGTGCTATTGTAACATTTTTATGATCTAATCGTCTTCCCTTTGAAATGCATTTGAAGTACTTCAAGAATGAAATACTACCATTAAAGGATAAATTATTCAGATATGCTTTAAGCTATATTAAAGATAAAGCGGAATCAGAAGATATTGTACAGGAAGTATTTATTCGATTATGGCAAAAGCGGAAAAATCTCCATAATATCAAAAACATTGAAGCCTGGAGCATGACTATAACAAGGAATCTTACATTTGACAAATTGAAAGCGAACAGGCTTGAGTTAAAAGATCTGCATCATATAGAAGACAAGGCCCAGGTGAAGTTCAATCCTGAACAAATGTTGGAGCAATCCGAAACAATGGACGGAATCAGAAAGATAATTGATTCACTTTCTGAAAAACAGAAACAAGTAATTGTATTGCGCGATATAGAAGGACATACTTATCAGGAAATTGGTGATATAATAGGAATTGACCAGAACCTGGTGAAGGTTACACTTTTCAGAGCAAGAGAGAACGTACGAAAAAAATTATTAAAAACAGACCAGTATGGACTATAGCAAGATCAAAATCTTAGTAGAAAAATATTGGAATTGTGAGACCACATTGGAAGAAGAGTCACTCCTCCAGGAATATTTATCCAGGAGTGATATTCCAGAGGACCTTGAAGAGTATGCCGCCCTTTTTCAATACTATAAATCACAAAGAGAAATTAGGGCGCCCGAAGGATTTGAGGACAGGGTACTAAAGGAGATCGAATCCAAAGAAAAGAAGGGAAAACGAAGGTATCTGCATCTTTATTATAAAGTGGCAGCAGCCGTTATCCTGATTTTATTTGTAGTGACAATCCATCAGAGGTTTATTGCGGTTCGTGATAAAGCTACGGTATTGGTTCAGGATACCTTCGATGATCCTGAAAAAGCCCTGGAAGAAACTAAAAAAGCCTTATTGCTTGTTTCAGAAAAATGGAGCAAGGGTAAGGACAATATAGCCAGGCTATCTGAATTTAATAAAGCAGAAAAAATTATCAGAAACGAAAATCTATAAAAATGAAAAGGTTAATCATTATAATTATTGGTGTTCTTTTATACACTAGCGGATTCTCCCAGGAAGACGTGATAACAAAATATTTCAGTGAGTATGAAAGACGTGACGATTTTACAACGATCATTATTACGAGCAAAATGTTTCAATTAATTGCGCAGATCCCTGAAAGCGAAGATGAGGAAGACGTGATGAATGTAATCCGAAAACTTAATGGATTAAAAATACTCACTTCAAGTGAGTACCCTGAACGTGCTGATTTATCCAGAAAAGCAGTGAAGATCATTACAGATAAGGGATTTGAAGAATTGATGATTATTAAAGAAGGCGAGGAAGAAATAAAGTTCATGATCCATGAGGATGATGGGCATATCAGTGAATTTGTAATGTTAATTGCAGAAGATGAAGATGGTGATTTCTTCCTGATGACCATGACTGGAAACCTTCAGCTTGAAGATATATCAAGATTGTCTAAAACACTGGATGTTGATGGATTTGAACATTTAGAAAAGATTGATAAATAAACTCAATTAACAGCAATCCTATGAAAACATATATTATTTTATTCTCACTTTTATTGGTAGGGAAAATAGGTTTTGGCCAAAGTCAGGCCATAATGGAATTTCATGATAAATATAAGGATAACGGCAAATACCTTGCAGTGCGAATCGATGGTGGCATCCTGAACATGCTCTCAGGGATAAAGACCAATGATGAGGAAGCACAGGAAATGTTGAACGCTATGAGTAAAATTGATGCAATTAATGTACATTCCATTGACCGTGATGAAGATGAGTTTGCCGAATCTGATATTGAAAAGTTTAAAAAGAACGTTCAGAAGGATAAATATGATGAGCTTATGATTGTAAGAGATGGTGACACAGACGTGGATTTCCTTATTAAAGAAAAAAAAGGAAAAATCAGTGATCTTTTACTTGTAGTGGATGAGCCGGATGAGTTTATCATAGTTAACATAAGTGGGGAGATTGACCTTAAGACAATAGCTAAAATAGTGGATAACCTTGATCTGAAAGGATCTCATCACATGGAGAAGTTGGAAGAAAAACAAAACTGAAATTAATTTATACATCTTTTAAAGGCCTGGAATATACTCCGGGCTTTTTTTTGTATTGTTTATTCAATAAACAAAATTGCCATTGTCTTAATATTCCGGCATTTTAACAGATCTTATGCAGGAAGATCTGTTAAGTCAAATAAACCTGAATTTCAGCCCGGAGAGTTTAATTGTTCTCAATATTATTCTCGGATTTGTTATGTTTGGTGTTGCACTTGAACTAAAGATGCAACATTTTAAAGAATTGATCAGAGCTCCAAAATCATATCTTGTTGGCTTAAACTCCCAGTTTATATTATTGCCTGGAATCACTTTTATTTTAATACTTATACTAGATCCCTCACCTGGATTAGCCTTAGGGATGATACTTGTTTCTGCTTGCCCTGGCGGAAATATATCCAATTTCTTCTCGTCCCTGTCGAAAGTTAACATAGCTCTATCTGTAAGTTTAACTGCTGTATCAACTTTATTAGCTACTATAATGACACCCCTTAATTTTAGTTTATGGGCAGGATTATATCTGGGTACTAAGAATGCAACAGAATCTATAAGCCTGAATACGTCTGACCTGTTTTTAAATATTCTACTACTCCTTGGCCTTCCGGTGGCTCTGGGGATGTACTTTTCATCACGATTTCCTCAAATTACCAGTAAAATTTTAAATCCAATTAAAAAAGCATCGATGGTAATTTTTATTTTATTTGTTATTGTTGCATTTTCGAATAATTATGAGATTTTTATAGATTATATTCAGCTGGTAATTGTTGTTGTTTTCCTGCATAATTCAATTGCCATTATTACTGGATATTACTATGGAAAGATTTTGGGACTATCTACTATTGACAGTAGAACGATTGCAATAGAAACTGGAATTCAGAATTCCGGATTGGGATTAATAATAATTTTCACATTCATGGAAGGAAATGGAAGTATGGCAATTGTTGCTGCCTGGTGGGGTATCTGGCATATTATTATCGGTTTTTTCCTTGCATTCTTATGGTCAAAACCAATCAGTACTTACGCTTAAATGAAAGGATTTTATAAATTATTTCATAGGCCTGGACTTGTACTTCTGAAAAAATGGATACAATTAGCTTTATTGGTATATTTCAGACGTATTAAAGTAGTAGGCAGGGAAAATGTACCAGTTGGAATACCTGTCATTTTTGCACCCAACCACCAGTATGCTTTTATGGACGCCTTGTTAATTGTCCTTGTTACCCGAAAAATACCATATTTTCTCGTCAGAGCTGACATTTTTAAAAAATCTTTCTTCAGCTTTCTGTTAAGAACTTTAAAGATGATGCCGGTATACAGGCACAGAGATAGCGTGGATGTTATCTCTAAAAATGAAGAAACATTCAGTAAATGTGTTGATATTTTAAAAAGAGCAGAGCATTTGACCATCTTTCCTGAAGGAAACCATAGCAAGATCAGAAAGATAAGGCCTATCAGGAAGGGTTTATTAAGAATTGGATTCAGAACTATAAATGAAAACACCGACAGCAAAGACCTTGTTATCATTCCAGTAGGAATAAATTACGATGACCATTCTAAATTCCAAAGTGATATTTTAATAAAATTCGGTAAGCCAATAACTCTTAATGATTACAATGAGCTTTATAAAGAAAACCAGGCAAAAGCATTTAGCGATGTATCAGCAAAGATATACTCCGACCTTGTTGAATTAACAGTAAATATTCAGCATACGGAAAGCTATAAGTTCTACGAGAGTGTATTAAAGATATATACCCCACATTTTATGCGTCGTATAAAATTAAAATACCGGAATTTACTTAACAGATTCGAGGCTTATAAAAAGATTATTGCTGGATTAGATGATTGGAAGGAAAAAGATCCTCAGGAATTTAAGGCACTTGAAACCAAAAACAACAAGTTCTTCAGACAGCAGATCAGATCAGAATTTGATCCGGTATGCCTGGGAAATTTCTTTGATTCCAGGTTACAAAGATTTTTTAATTATTTATTACTCGTTATTTTCTGGCCTATTTACATGTATGGCCTCCTGAACAATCTATTAGCCATATCCTTGCCCTATTTTATAGGTAAAGCTGCTGTTAAAGATGATCATTTCTTAAGTTCGGTAAAACTAGCTATAGGCTTATTGTCGTTTCCGATAACTTATATTATACAGGCTATTGTATTTTATCAGTTTTTCCCGAACGGATGGTATGTAACCTGGTATATTTTATCCATTATTATTACCGGGGTACTGGCAAAGATTTACCAGAACTGGATCCATAAATTCTGGGAAATGTTAAAAATACGCCTGTTAATGATGAATCGTAAACGTGCTTTTGTTCAGATAAAAGTAAGCTATAACGATCTTATCAAAACTTTAGATGATAATATTGAAGTTGAATAAATCGTACTCAGTATATCATTAGTGCAGATCATTCTACTATAATACTTATAGGAAATCCCTCTTATATTATACGATTATGAATTACTGATAATAATCACATAAATTTTCCAACTCATTCGCTTATCTTGCATTCTAAAATTATAAATGTATGGATGGTATTAAACAAGAGGTGGATCTGGAAAAGTATTTTGAGAAATTCAGAAATAAAATTATTGGGATCGACTCATATATTGAAACACCTTATGGAAATAAAAAAATCATATATGCTGATTGGATAGCAAGTGGACGATTGTATAAGCCAATTGAGGATAAATTAACAAACGACTTTGGCCCTATGGTAGGTAATACGCATTCAGAAGCCAGTGAAACAGGGACATTGATGACCAAAGCCTATCATTTTGCTCAACAGATAATTAAAAAACATGTGAATGCAAATGAGGAAGATGTGATTATAACCTCAGCTACTGGAATGACCGGAGTCATTTGTAAATTTCAAAGAATACTGGGATTGAAAATTCCAGAAAAAATTGAAAAATTCTGTAACATACCTGATGCCGAAAGACCGGTGGTATTTATTACACATCTTGAACACCATTCCAATCATACTTCATGGCTGGAAACCATTGCTGATGTGGTAGTACTCGAGCCTACGAAAGAATTGCTGGTTGATCCCGATAATTTGAGAAAAGAAATTGAAAAATATAAGGATAGAAAGTTGAAAATAGGTGCATTCTCGGCGTGCTCAAATGTTACCGGATATATGCCTCCAATTAATGAATTATCGAAAATTATGCATCAGAATGGCGGGTATAGTTTTATAGATTATGCTGCATCAGCTCCATATGTGAAGATCGATATGCACCCGGAAGATCCGGAAATGAGACTCGATGCTATATATTTTTCTCCCCATA
Organism: uncultured Roseivirgaceae bacterium; assembly: GCA_964389805.1. GTDB lineage: Bacteria > Bacteroidota > Bacteroidia > Cytophagales > Cyclobacteriaceae > JAGTVG01. The sequence continues at coordinate 10,080 of CAYMFU010000307.1, forward strand.
AGTTTTTGGGAGGTCCCGGTAGTACTGGTGTATTGGTATTTAACAAAAAATTGTATAAGAACAGAATTCCAGACCATCCGGGAGGAGGAACAGTTAACTGGACCAATAGATGGAATGAGTACAGTTATGTAAATGATGTAGAGGCTCGGGAAGATGGGGGTACACCAGGTTTTATGCAGGGATTCAGGATTGCCTTAAGTATAGAACTAAAGGAGCAAATGGGTGTTGAAAATATTGAAAAAAGAAAAAAGCAGCTGCTGGATAAAGCTTTTAAGGAATTACAGGGAATAAAAGGATTGAAAATACTGGCAGAAAATGTTAAAGATAGGTTGGGGGTAATATCCTTTTACATAGATGGGATACATCATAATTTGTTGACCAGATTATTAAATGATCTCTATGGCATTCAAGTGCGGGGTGGTTGTTCTTGTGCTGGTACATATGGGCATTTTTTATTAAATGTGGATTATGACCAGTCACATTCAATTACAGAACATATAGATCATGGGGATTTCTCTTTAAAACCTGGTTGGGTGAGATTAAGCATTCATCCTACTATGACAGATGATGAACTTTCAGAGATCTTATTTGCACTAAAGGAAATCAGTGAGAATATTGAGACGTATAAACAACAATACCGGATTAATAAGTCCACCAATGAATTTCATCATGATAAATATGAAAAGGACTATGATGCAATCATTAATAATTGGTTTGTTTCGGGATTATAAATATATTTTCCAGTTCTATTCATACCGGTCAGATTGCATTCTGGACTAAAATGATTAAAAACTTAGATCTTGGCTTTTACACTGATATTGATCTCAACCAGAAAAACTTGCCCGATTAATTTGTTGCCGTGTTTGTCACCTGAACGTCAAAGTATTTATATCCTTAAAACATTTGAGCTGTAATACGTTTTTAATATTAGGTGATAAATGATATAGAAACCCTAATCGTTATCAATTATTTCCCGGGATTATTTGTGGTAATAGTTTTAGGTGGTTAGTTATATGGTTGTAAAAACTGCAAATCCCGGGATTTTTTTTCAAGTATGAATAACCTCAGTCCATCCACTCCGCAATAAAAAGATTGGTATCCCTTGTCCCTCCATTATTTCGATTTGAAGAGAAAACCAGGTATTTTCCATTATTAGAAAACACGGGAAAGGCGTCGAAAATTCCATCAGTAGTTATTTGTTCCATCCCTGAGCCATCTGTATTGATCATATATAAATTAAAAGGGAAACCTCTTTGACTTGTGTGGTTGGAGGCAAATATCACTTTTTCGCCAGATGGGTAGAAGAATGGACACCAGTTTGCTTGTCCAAGATTCGTGATTTGTTTTAGTTCTGTACCATCGGTATTACAGATAAATAATTCCATTTCAGTTGGCTTCACAAGACCTTCTTCCAATAATTGTTTGTATTCATCGATGGCTTCCTGTGTTTTCGGACGGGAGGCCCTGAAAATTAGTTTTGAACCATCAGGAGAGAAGAATGCGCCTCCGTCATATCCCAATTCATCAGTAATTTGAGTCACATCTGTTCCATCCAGATTCATTGTATAAAGTTCAAGATCTCCAGTTCTTATGGATGTGAATACAATTTTATCCCCTTTTGGACTTACGGTAGCTTCGGCATCGTATCCGGGCTCATCAGTAAGTTGCTGTAGAATATTTCCATTTAGATCAGCGATATATATGTCAAAATCACTATAGATTGGCCAAACATATTTCCCGTCTGTTCTTGGTTCGGGTTTCGGAGGACAGTTATTGTCACCACCATGTGTTGATGCATATACAATCAGGCTATCACCCGGCAAGAAATATGAACATGTAGTTCTGCCTAAACCTGTGCTCACCATCAATGGTTTATTATTGATTATGTCATCAGTTTGCCAGTTAAAATAATATATCTGATCACATTGGTCTCCCCACTTTGGGTTTGTCACTTGAAAAACCAGCTTCGAGTCATCGAAGCTCCAGTAAGCCTCAGCATTATCTCCGCCAAAGGTCAGTTGACGAAGATGTTTGAAATGACGCTCCCCTTCAAGAATTAATGTATCTGCATTATTATCAGACAGGGAGGTTGTGCTTTTAGGATTTGACTTCTTTTGAGAGCACGCTCCCATAAAAAATACTAAAATGAAAATTAAGCTTAAATAACGGTTCATTAGAATAAAAGTAATATACTGTTAATAAAATCTAACTCTATTATATACATTTGTCCTATTCAAAAACAAAACATAACGTATGAAGATGGACAAAAATATAAACTTCTTGTTTTTAAGCCTTGTTTTTTTTATATATTTAACTGGATGTGAACAAACAGACAAACAGAATTCAGCGATAAATTCATTGCAAAATGACATCGACTTTCTGGCTAGTGATCAATTGGAAGGCCGTGAGACCGGAAGCGAAGGAGCAGTGCAAGCTGCCAAATTCCTGGCTAAAAGATTTAAGGAGATTGGGCTTGAACCCAAAGGGACGGATGGTTATTTTCAGGAATTCAGTTTTTCTCCAAGGAAAAATCCTCATGCTGCACCTAGTGATGATTCCCTTAAAATTACTGCACGCAATGTAATCGGATTTATTGATAACAAAGCTCGCAATACAATTATCCTGGGGGCTCATTTTGACCATCTTGGATATGGTGATGAAAATTCATTATATAAAGGAGACTCTTCGATTCATAATGGAGCTGATGATAACGCCAGTGGAGTAGCGGCAATGTTGCTGCTGGCAGAGGAACTTTTAGAAAGGAATATTAACAATAATTATTTATTTATTGGCTTTTCAGGAGAGGAAAAAGGATTATTTGGCTCGAATTACTATAGCAAGAATGCTACAATTGATCTGGAAAAGGTTAATTACATGATCAATATGGATATGGTGGGCCGTCTTAATGAAGAAAACGCACTCGCGATAAATGGTACAGGTACTTCACCATCATGGAATGAAATAGTGGATGATATTGGTATTGATACCCTAAAATTGATAACCAGTGAATCTGGTATAGGACCTAGCGACCATACTTCCTTTTACCTTAAAGACATACCGGTATTACATTTTTTTACTGGGCAGCATGAAGACTATCATAAACCATCCGACGATACGGATAAAATAAACTATGAAGGAATATATGTAGTCACAGCATATATCGATTCCCTTATTACCAGGTTAGATGAAAATGAGAAACTTACTTTTACAAAGACCAAAGATGAATCTAAAGATACGCCTAGATTTACTGTCACACTTGGAGTTGTGCCGGACTATATGTTTGACGGCAATGGTATGAGAATAGATGGTGTTAGTGAAGATAAGCCAGCAATGAAAGCGGGATTGCTTGCTGGTGATATTGTCGTTCAACTCGGGGAGATTGAGGTTACGGATATGATGAGTTATATGAAGGCTTTGTCAGAATTTAAAAAAGGCGATGCCACAGAAGTCATTGTCAAAAGGGGAGAAGAAAAGTTGACATATCCAATTCAATTTTAGAATCATATGCAAACTATAGCTGTATTGGGCGCAGGTAGGGTAGGGAATGCCATGGCTAGAGACCTGGCGACTAAATTTCATATAACAGCTTTCGATATAAATGGCAACAATCTGGCGGAACTTGAAGGGTATGAAAATATTCAAATCCACAATTTGGACCTTCAATCCTCTGATTTTATTGAAATATTAAAGGATTATGACCTGGTCATCAGCGCCGTTCCGGGTTTTATGGGATTCGGAATACTAAAAAAAGTGATCGAATGCGGTAAAGATGTGGTTGATATATCATTCTTCCCTGAAGATCCCTTTGAGTTGGATATTCTTGCAAAAAAAATGGGCGTTTGTGCGGTTGTGGATTGCGGTGTGGCACCCGGAATGGGAAATGTGATTCTGGGGAGGTATAATGAATTAATGAAAGTTCATACTTATGAATGCCTTGTAGGTGGTCTTCCTATAAAAAGGGATTGGCCTTTTCAATATAAAGCAGGATTCTCGCCCATAGATGTTATTGAAGAATACGTGAGGCCAGCCAGATATGTCCAAAAGGGAGAGCTCGTTGTACGTGAAGCTCTTTCAGATCCCGAATTAGTTAATTTTGATAAGATTGGCACTTTAGAATCTTTCAATACGGATGGATTAAGAACTTTAATTAATACAATGCAAATACCGGATATGATAGAAAAAACATTAAGATATCCAGGAAGTCTTGACCCTTTACGAGTTTTAAGAAATTGTGGACTTTTCTCTGAAACACCGGTAGAGATCGACGGTAAAAAGATCAAACCGATAGATCTTACATGCAAACTTCTTTTCCCATTGTGGAAGCTTGAAAAAGAAGATATCGATATTACTGTGATGCGGATTATCATAAAAGGTGATCATGATGGAGAATATATGGAAATCATGTATGATTTATATGATGAGAAAGATGCTGAAAACCAGAATTCTTCAATGGCCCGTACGACCGGATATACATGTACGGCAGTTGCG
>CAYMFU010000308.1:0-14548 GCA_964389805.1 uncultured Roseivirgaceae bacterium
CTTTCAATCTTTGAAAGCGCCTATGACGCTGTTTTATGTGCCATTGCCATTCAGAAAGAACTTTCACAAGAACCAACTGTACCATTAAGAATTGGCATTCATCTAGGGGAGGTCGTGGTTAAGAAGAATGCGATATTTGGAGATGGCGTAAACGTAGCCTCCAGAATACAGGCATTAAGTGTCTCGGGGGGAATACTTATTTCAGATTCGATCTTCCGCCAAATAAGAAATCAAGCGGAATTTAAATTTAAGGCACTAGGCGAATATAAGCTGAAGAATGTTGATTTACCATTGGGTATATATGCTATATCAAATAAAGGATTACCCATCCCTGATCAGGAATATATTGACAAAAAAGCAAGAACCTCACAGAAAATTTCCGGAATAAAGAAGCTCCCTGCTTTAGCCCGGTGGCTGGTATTAATGGCCTCCGTTATCATCATCGGATTTGCTATTTATCTTGTCAGACAAGTTTTATGGGGAGAGGCTGAGTTCAATCCATCACCGAAATCTGTAGCTGTCCTTCCTTTTGCCAATATAAGCCAGGACCCGGAACAGGAGTATTTCAGTGATGGTATTACGGAAGATATCTTAAATCACCTGTCTAAAATATCCGGATTAGAGGTAAAATCAAGGACCTCTACCCTACAATATAAGGATAAGCTTACACCAATTCCTGAAATCGGGCGTGAACTTGAGGTAGCCAACATACTTGAAGGCAGCGTGAGGAAGGAAGGGAACAAGATCAGGATCGTAGCGCAGCTAATCGACACTCAAAATGATATCCATATCTGGTCAGAGACCTATGACCGGGAAATGACAGAACTATTTAACATACAGAGTGAAATAGCCATCGAAATCGCGAATGTATTGCAGACAAAGTTATCATCATCTGAATTACGTTATCTGCAATCCAGCCAATATTCAACCAGTGATATAACGGCTTATGATTATGCACTCAGGGCAAGAGAAATACGTAAAAACTGGAACGATGTCAGTGATCTTGAAAACGTACTACAATTGCTGGAGCAATCCGTCGAACTGGATCCCAATTTTGCATATGGATATACCATGATTGGTATCGTTCTGCATTTTGATATGCGCACCGTTGGGGTACCCACTCAGATATGGATAGATGAAGCGCTGCATATGGCTGAGATATCCATAAACCTCGACTCAACGCTTCCTGAAGCATACCTGTTGAGAAGCTATGCCATAAAATCTAAATTCGGCAAAAGCCAGACTGTATATGATGACCTCTGGAAAGCCTATGAACTGGATCCTGGGAACCCTACTGTCATGGCCGTGCTTGGTTCAAACCTGATGGAAGATGGTAAATATAACAAGGGAGCTGAAATGGTTATGAAGTCCATAAACCTGGGTTATACTAAGAAAGATACAGAATATTATGTCAGGTGGGGAAACATCTATGAGAGAATAGGCAATTATAGAAAAGCGGAGAAATTGTATTTACAATGCAGAAACCTGGCTCCAGGCTGGTCAGAAGCTTATACTATTCTTGGGAGATTATATTTAAAATGGGAAAAGTATGAGGATGCCGTTGAGATGTTCAGGGAGGGCTTAAAAATTGTTCCTGAAGATCCATTTATGATAGATCAAATGGCCTGGACCTATTTTCGAATGGAAATCCTGGATAGTGCTTCCTATTACTGGTCTCAATATGAATCACTTGAAAGAAATTTCATGGACAGGACACAATATGTCCCTTTTAGACACCGACTGGCCTATACAAATCTGGAACTTGGTTTGGACGAAGGCGTACAGGGATTATTTGAAGAGCAGATGCAACTCGATCTGGAACAACAACAAGGATTAAGGGGGTATGGAGCATGGAAAAAAGGGAGTCACTATTATGACCTGGGTGCTGTTAATGCTTTCCTGGAGAATAAGGATGAAGCCATCATGTGGCTTGATAGTGCTGCTAATTATGGATTCCTGGATGTTTCTTTTGCTAATGATGACCCTTTACTTGATGGAATACGCAAAGATGAACGCTTACAGGCTCTTATTGCCAAAAAAGAGCAGGAGCATATGATGACTGTAAATGCCCTCAAAGAAGAAATGAAAAAACAGAAACAGAATCTGCCAAAATAAATTTAATTTTCTCATCACATTATCAATCATCTCAAATCAGAAATACAAAATACTTTGATTCAATTGGTTTATAAACTAAATTTATTTTTGATCCTGCATGATTAGAATTTTTTATAATGAACCATTTCTGTATCGATATATCATTCTGGGACTATTACATTTTTTAATAAATATCTAACGTTATGAAAACTTTTAGAGTCAATTCAGTTCTTTTGATTGCAATTATTTTTTTCCCATGTTTAACCATATTTCAATGCCAACCTGAAAAAGATACCCTCGAAACAAGGCTCAGAGAGGCCATTGATCAAATTGATGTTATCAACACGCATGAACACCAACGTTCCCCCCATGAGTTACTTGATGAACAATATGGATTTTACCATCTGCTTGAATTCAGTTATCTTGCCTCAGATGTTCGTTCATCGGGAGCGGCAGGACAAAGAATGGAAGCTTTGGATTCTCTAAGCAAGAAGGTTTTGTGGGAGAGCTATGGCCCCGGATTAGATTTCAGTAGGAACACCAGTTATTACAGCCATTTTGTTAAAGGATTCAATAAACTTTATGGATTTGATGCGCTTTATTTTACTGAAGAGAACATCCCAGAATTGTCAGATAAGATCGAGAAAAACTATCAGGATTATGAGGCCTGGTTTGATAAAGCATTCAAAAATGCGGGTTTCGAACTGATGTTCAACGATCAATACTGGAATCCATTTAATTGTGATATTAATGATAAATATTTTGCCCTTGTATTCCATATCAATCCACTGGTCATGGAGGTAAGCAATAAACCCACCCCGGGAAGTGCGAAGAGCAACATATATCAACAAGCCGAAAATGATGGATTTTCCATAGCAGATCTTGATGAATATCTGGACTACTGTGATTATCTGTTTACAAAAAATTTAAATAATAATGCGGTATGTGTTAAAAACTCCATGGCCTATTCAAGATCACTTTATTATGAGGATATATCATATGAAGAGGCTAAAGATTTGTTCAGCAAACCCTCAACTAAGCTGGATAATGTTGAATCCAAAAAATTACAGGATTTTATGTTCCATTGGATCATACAAAAATCTGCAAAACTTGATCTTCCAATTCAGATCCATACCGGTTACCTGGCAGGGAATGGCAATGTTCTTGATAATGGCAAGCCGGTTAAACTAAATAATCTCTTTCTTAAATACCCGGATGCGAAATTCGTACTTTTTCATGGGGGTTTCCCCTGGACGGGTGAATATGCGGCTTTAGGTAAAATGTTTCCAAATGTATACCTTGACATCGTATGGTTACCGCAAATATCAAGGGAAGAGGCTGTATCTGCACTTGAAGTGATGCTGGATTGTATGCCATATAATAAATTCTTCTGGGGCGGGGATTGTGCGTTAATTGAAGAATCTACCGGATCCCTCCAATTTGGTAAGGATGTCATGGTAGAAGTACTTGCCAACAGGATAAGAAGAGGATTATTAACTGAGGATGTAGCTGTCGATATCGCCAGAAGCATGTTCAGGGAAAATGCCATAAAAGTTTTCCAACTCAACAAAAAGCTACAGAGAGATTTCGAAAGGATGAGGATGTAACATATGAGGTGGGAATAAAGAATTATTAAGTGAAATAAAAAACCTGGTAATGGATGATGTCACATACAGAAGATTTGAACTACAATCTACCGGATTGGAACCAGGGGGAAGAAAAAATTAGCAGAATGGCTCACAACACGCTTAAAACAGGATATTCAGCATTAGCTACCAGGTTGAACAAATTCCCTCAGGGAGCCCCTCCCACGAAACTTTTATTTAAGATCCTGGAAATTCTATTTTCGGAAAAAGAAGCCAGACTTGTCTCTTTATTACCCATCAAGCCCTTTAATTCTAAGAAGGCTTCTAAAATTTGGAAAATGGACCTTGTTGTCACACAAAACGTACTCAACAATCTGGCTGACAGGGCAATATTGGTTGACATACATCAGAATGGAGAGAAATTATATGTACTTCCCCCTCCGATGGCAGGATTCTTTGAATTTTCTATGATGCGGATCCGGAACGATATTGACCAGAAATTATTAGGTGAATTGTTTTATCAATATATGAATGTAGAGGAAGATTTCATCAAATCATTATTTACCCGTGGAGAAACCCAACTGGGCCGCACCTTTGTCCACGAACCGGCCTTGTCAAGCGAAAATGCATTGCATGTATTGGATTTTGAAAGGGCCACTAAGGTTATTGAAACGGCTTCATACATGGCCGTCGGGACATGTTATTGCCGTCATAAAATGATGCATATGAATAAAGCTTGCGATGCTCCATTAGACATCTGTATGACATTTAATACGACCGCAGCATCCTTGATAAGGCATGGAATAGCCCGTAAGGTCGATACAATCGAGGGTTTAGATCTGCTTACCCAGGCTTATGAATCCAACCTGGTCCAGTTTGGTGAGAATGTACGTGAAAGTGTAAACTTTATATGTAATTGTTGTGGCTGTTGTTGTGAAGCGATGATTGCAGCAAGGAAATTTGCCATTTTGAATCCGGTCCATACGACTAACTTTATTCCATCTGTTGATTATGAAAACTGCAACGGATGTGGTAAATGCGTGGAAGTATGCCCGGTTGAAGCGATGACATTGGTCTCTGCGAACGATGCACACAAACCAAAAAAGAAAAAAGCCTCCTTGAACGAAGACATATGCCTTGGTTGCGGGCTCTGTGTAAAAATGTGTGAAAAAGATTACATTAAACTATATCAACGGAAGAAAAGAGTGATTACACCTTTAAATGGGACACACAAAGCTGTAATGATGGCCATAGAACGTGGTAAATTACAAAACTTAATTTTTGATAATCAAGTGCTATGGAATCACAGAGCCCTGGCGGGGATCCTGGGTGTCATACTTAAATTGCCACCTGTAAAACAGATTATGGCCAATAAACAAATAAAATCCCGCTATTTAGAAACCATGATAAATAAATTTAATGTTTGAGAGACAAAAGCTAAAGAGTATTCTTTTCATCACTCCTATTGACCAATCGTATTATCTTAATTGCTAGTTTTAGGAATTTGGTGTACCTTCAAATCAAATAATTTGCATCCTTTTTTCTATTGAGACTACAAGCTCCAATATTTTTTTTTATATGTATGCTGCCTTCATTTGTGCTTTTTGGCAATGAAGAAAAAGGATTCTTGCAAATTCCCAAGGCAGTGAAAAAAATAAATTTTGATGGAAGGTGTGATGAAGAATTATGGAATACGGTGGAACCATTACAGGTTCAAATGTTCAGGCCCAACCATGGACAATCAACTACTGAAAAATCTGAAGTATTTGTCACCTTTGACGACACCTATTTTTACCTGGCGGGGAAGCTACATTACACGAATGGAGCAAAAGTAATCTCGACCACAAAGAAACGGGATGCGGGGGCATTTGGGAATGACTATTTTGGGGTTCTCCTGGATACATTCAATGACAATGAATCCGCTTTGTGCTTTGAAACCAGCCCTGCAGGATTACGATCTGATTTTGCCATTTCAAATGATGCCCAGGTTAACGACGGGCGAATGCCATTTAACCGAAGCTGGAATACATTCTGGGATGTACAAACCACCATGCAGGATGAAGTATGGCATGTTGAAATGCGAATCCCTTTCTCAAGCCTTAGATTCCAGGAAGAAAATGGAAATGTAGTTATGGGCATGACCATCTGGAGAGTTATAGCCGATAAACAGGAATATGCCATTTACCCCCTTGTAACTAATGAATTCGGTACCTTGGGCGTATGGAAACCATCCCAAGCTCAAAAGGTTATCTTATCTGGTGTGACCAGATCAAAACCACTGTACATTACTCCATATGCTTTGGTAGGGGCTGAACAAATCAGTGAAATGGATGATGCCGATACTGAATATGTGAAAAACAATGACTATACAATAAATGCCGGGCTTGACCTGAAATATCCGATCTCCAGCAACATGACTCTGGACCTTACTTTCAACACGGACTTCGCCCAGGTTGAAGTGGACGACCAGATGGTGAATCTTACGCGTTTTTCTTTATTCTTTCCAGAAAAAAGGCAATTCTTCCTGGAAAGGGCCAGTTTGTTTACTATAAGTACAGGTTATATGGATCAATTGTTCTATAGCAGACGAATCGGCCTTCATGAAGGTGAAATTATACCTATATGGGCAGGTGCCAGGCTTGTCGGGAGAGCTGGGAAATGGGATGTGGGTGTCATGAATATGCAAACAGGTAAAGGAGAATATACAGATGAAGATACCGATTCACTGGAATTCATTCCTTCAACGAATTATGGTGTTTACCGCTTGAGGAAACAGGCATTTAATCCCAGGAGTTATCTCGGAGGAATGATAACCAGCAAAATCGATGTAAATGGAAATTACAACATAAATACGGCACTTGATGGTACTGTGAATCCTTTCAAGAATGACTACATCACATTTAATTATGCACAAACATTCGACAGTGATGTTACATATCAGAATGATTTTTTCGATCATGGCAAATTTTATATTAACTGGGAGGACAGGTCTGATGTCGGCTTTAACTATGATATTCTTGTATCCAGGGCTGGCAAATATTATGATCCTGAAATGGGATTTGAGCTGATGGATGACTATTCCAGGGCATTTGCCATGATTGGTTATGGATGGGTGTATAATGAGGAACAAAAGAAATTACTAAGCCAGCAGGTAAATGCCTGGATATGGGTAAACAAAAGAAACTCCGATTTTAAAACTGATATCAGGAAGGTATCAGCCATGTATGGTTTTGCCACAAAAAATGGATTTCGTGGCCGCCTCGGACTAATCGATTCCTATGAATTTTTAGAGGATACTTTCGAACTTTCGGACGATTTATATTTCCCTATTGGTGAATATAATTATACAATGCTGGAAGCGTCTTTAAGCACCCCCAGCAATAAGCTCATATCTTTACGTGCCATGGCCGAAATGGGCACTTATTTTGACGGCAAAATGCTCAATTTAGGGCCTGCCATGATATTTTTCAGGCCTTCCTCAAGCGTAAATCTAGGATTGGATTATCAATACAGTCTTGTTACCGCAGATACCAGGAACCAGAAATTCACTTCACACCTGGTCAGGTTACGGACAGATCTGACCTTCACTACTAAATTATCGATTTCGATGTTCTTCCAGTACAGTTCAAATGATAAATTCGGAGTGAACAACATCCGGTTCAGATACAATCCACGGGAAGGCAATGACCTGTATATTGTATACAATGGGGAATACAATACACATCTAAGCAGGGAAATACCGAATCTGCCCTTTTCAGAAATCAGCAACCTGATCGTGAAATACACTTACACTTTCACAATACAGAGCGGGAGAAGGAAACAAAAGCAACATGTGGTCAATTACCGCCATAATTGATGCTTATTATTTTTGTCCCAACAGAATAGCAGGCCTAATAACAGCAGTTCTTAAGCCCCTTAATGATATTTATGTGAATTGATTTTACTCATCCCGTAATGTATAGGCAGGATTCATAGTAGCTGCACGTATCACTTTCCCACCTATTGTCACACTACTGATAAATAGTAAAACCAGAATCGATATTATAAATGCAATGGCCCCGATTGGCACATAATAAGTCCAGATACTTGCCATAAGTGCATCCGCGAGATAATAGGCGGCCACTGATCCCAGAATAGAGGAAATTATAAAAATGACAATAAATTCCTTGCTTATGTTATTAACGATGTTCAACAAGGAAGCTCCGAGAACTTTCCTCACACCAATCTCTTTCATTTTCTTGATCACATTTAATGAAACAAGGCTGAAAAGGCCAATGGCAGACAAGATAGTAGCTACTATTCCAAGGAAAACAAATATGATCTTAATGTTGTTATTTACCTCTGCAGAATCAGCACGGGTTTGATCCATATACCTGATTGTATGCAATTCATCAGGGAAAAGTGCTTTCCATTTCTTTTTCATGAAATCATGAACTTCTGTGATATTCTCAACATCTGTTTTCACGGACAGAAAACGATAGTTTTCCGGCAGTGAATATCGCAATAACATAGGATCAAGGGGGTCCCACAATTCTCCGTCGATATACATATCCTTGACCACACCGACTACATATAATTCTGTCGTATCTTTCAGGATTATTCGTTGTCCTATAGGCTTTTCCCAACCTAATATCCTCACCAGCTCCTGGTTTATTATGACTGAGTTTTCCACATCATTTTGACTGTCCTGAATAAAATCACGCCCTTCCAGAATTGTAGCATCGATTGTGTTCAGGTAGTTATCACCTATGTCCATAATGGCGACATCCAATTCATTCGATTCATATTTAATAGGATCGGTATAATAGGATGAAGAGGCATTATGGCTTGACCCAGCTACTTCCTTGATCATTAGATTCCCTGCTATTTCATTTCTCAACTGGTTATACCTGCTTTCATCCCCGACAAAAGCAAATATCACACTCCGCATGTTGAAACCCATATCATAATTATTCTGATATTCCGCGTTCTGAGCAAAAATGAAACCCGATACTATTGCGACAAGGGATATGGCATATTGAAGGGTAAGGAGTATCCTGGTAAAACTATTTGTACCACCGAACTTTAAAGTGCCACGTAAAATGCTGGAAGGCTGGAAAGCACTAACGTAAAAGGCCGGGTAGCTACCCGCAACTACCCCTGTAGCCAAAAGCAGGAATACCAAAAATCCAAGTAATTCAACATTTTCGACCAGGTCCAGCTTGATATCCAGGAAGGGCCACATTTCACTATACGCGGGGACCAGCACAATAGATATTAGTAATGCTACTATCAGTGCAAAAAAGGTTAAAAGGAGGTTTTCCCCCAGGAATTGTGCGATCAATTGCTTCCTGCTTGATCCCATTACCTTTCTTATACCAATTTCTTTTATCCGCCGGTTAGCTATGGCAATGGAGGTATTTGTGAAATTAAAACAAGCGATAAGTAAAATGAGTATACCCATGATCCCCGGGGCTACGGCTGCAGCCACAGGCAGGCTTTGATTAAACCAGTGATTCCAGATGTCTTCCCTTTCTGAACGGACAGCCATCCCTACAAACGGATCCAGATAATATTCGGCCACTTTATAGTCTTCCTTTGCCCGGTTCTGGATCTCAACGTATTCCTGCAATTGATTCTCGATTTCAGGAATATCATCCGGATTATTTACCGTAACAAAGGTGCAGTTAAACTGCGCCCAATCATTTTTGTCCCAACCTGCTACATCAAAAACATTATCATAATGTACATATGCATCAGCAAAAAAGCTGGAGTTTTGTGGTTGTTTCTCAAAAACCCCACCTACTATAAACTCTACCCTTTTTTCACCATTTATATAGGTGATTAACTCACCTACAGGATCAGTGTTATCCGGAAAGTGCTTTTCCACAATGTCCGTACTTATAAAGATCCGGGTTTTATTACTGAGTTCTTCCTTGTTGCCCGAGATAATATTGAAAGTAAAAATATCGAAGAAATTCGGATCTACTGCACTGACCCAGGTCCTGAACAGTTCATCCCCAACTTTAAAATTTCCACCTACCGGATAATACCTCATCACTTTCTCGATCTGGCTGATGTTTCCATTTATTGCTGCACCCAGTGGAGCTGGACTATCTCCGTTTTTTATAGGTTGGCCATTGGTTATCCGGATAAAATTGATCCTGTAAATTTTCTCTGAATTCTGATGTTGTGTATCAAATTTCATATTATAGTCCCAATTGAGATATGCGACTATACAACAGGCTAAAGCTATTCCAAGGCCAAAAATGTTTATGAAAGTAAACAGCTTATTCTTCATTAAACTGCGGAAAGTAATTTTGAGATAGTTCTTGAGCATATTTATTTTCGTATCAGTTATAATATAAGTAGACTTGAATATTCCTGAAAGGTTGCATAATGCTAAAATCTAAATCTTCAACTGATATGTCTACTTATATTTATATTAAGGTAGCATAACCAACATAACCTTTATTTCAATTCTTACCATATATACACCCTTTTATCTTCTGTCCTGAACATTTCATCACCCTCTGATACATCAAAAGCAGCATAAAAAGATTCCATATTCGATTGAGGGGCAATAGCCCGAAACATACCGGGAGAATGGGGATCTGTTTTTATCCTGTTCTTCAGGGTTTCATCCCTCATCTTAGTTCTCCATACCGTTCCCCAGGAAATGAAAAAGCGCTGATCCTGGGTGAATCCATCAATAAGTCCTGCATCACCATGTTTAGCCAGGTATCGTTGCAGTCCGTCGTATGCAATATTTAATCCCCCAAGGTCACCAATATTTTCACCTAATGTAAATTCACCATTTATATTTATCCCCTCGAGGGGTTCATATGCATCAAACTGGGCAACCAATAATTCTGTTCTTTTCTCAAACTGTTTTCGGTCATTTTCTGTCCACCAGTTTTTTAAGTTCCCTTCAGCATCGAAACGGCTTCCCATATCGTCAAAACCATGAGACATTTCATGACCTATTACGGCCCCGATTCCACCATAATTTACTGCTGCATCAGCCTGATAATTATAAAATGGAGGTTGTAAGATAGCTGCCGGAAAGACGATCTCATTATAAAACGGATTATAATAAGCATTTACTACCTGTGGCGGCATAAACCACTCGCTTTTATCAACGGCCTTATTTACACGCTTAAGGTCTTTCTCCCAATTCCATTTATTCACAGCTAACATATTTGAATAATAAGAACCTCCGTTATCAGGGCCGGAAATCACCATGGAGCTGTAATCTTTCCACTTATCAGGATAACCTATCTTGACTTTGAAAGCAGATAACTTCTTCAAGGCTTTTTCTTTGGTGGTATCTGACATCCACTGCACTTTTTCGATCCTTTCCCCGAAAGCTTCCTTCAGATCAGTTACCATCTCCAGTGCAGTCTTCTTCGCTTCGGGAGGGAAATAGGCATCAACATATAATTTACCAAGCGCTTCCCCCATGGTGCCATTACATACATTCAAAACCCGCTCGAACCTTGGTTTTTGAGTTTCGGTTCCCTGTAAAACTTTACCATAAAAATCAAAATTAGCATTATCGATTTCAGTGCTTAAATAGACAGCGTAATCTTTAAATAAGGACCATTTAGCATAATGTTTGATTGTCTCGATAGATTCCTCATTAAGTATTTTACTCAACTCCTCCATATATTTTAATTCATGGACAACGATAGTATCAATTTCACCAGCACCCAATCCTTCTACCATGGCCATCCAGTCGAAAGCCGGAACCATATCCTGAATTTCTGCAATACTTCTCGGGTTATTCATTAAGTTGAAATTACGCCTTTCTTCTTTTGATAACCTGACACTTGCCATACGTTTCTCAAGTTCATATATGATTTGTGCATTTTTATCTGCTTCATCTGCTGAATATTCTAGATATTGCAGCATTCTTGAAACATGGGCTATGTATTTTTCCTGTATATTTTTCGAGTCTTCGTCTTCTTTCAAATAATAATCCCTTTCAGGAAGTCCCAGAGTACCTGGAACAATAACGGGATCGTATATATTGCTATCGTCAAAACCAGGCATTATTCCAAATCCAAAAAGTACACCCACCTGTAAGGGTGCGGAATCAATTAGATAATCCTGTAATCCAGATACATTGGATATATCATCAATTTTCCCGATATCTTTCTTCAGTGGATCAAGACCTAGATCATCAAGACAAACCGTGTCCATGGCCGTTCTATAAAACAGAACAGCCTTTTCCTGATCGGATCCAGGTTCATATGACTTTTCCTCAATAGATTTCTCCAGAATAGCCAGCATATTATCAGTGGTATTTTTCCTA
Organism: uncultured Roseivirgaceae bacterium; assembly: GCA_964389805.1. Lineage (GTDB taxonomy): Bacteria > Bacteroidota > Bacteroidia > Cytophagales > Cyclobacteriaceae > JAGTVG01. The sequence continues at coordinate 11,977 of CAYMFU010000308.1, forward strand.
AGTTCATCAAAACTACCCCAACGGCCACGATCGGCAGGTATTTCTACCTTATCCAGCCAGCCACCATTCACATAACGAAAGAAATCATTCGCCGGATCGAAGGTCGAATCCATATTTTCCAATACAATCCCAGGTACTTTTTCAACAGTTGATTTTTCGTTTTCCATACTACATGATATCCCGATCAAAACAACCGGAATGAATTTGAATACGTTATTAAAATTTTTCATTTCTAACCATCTAAAAATTATAGTTTGCATATTTAAGGGGCAAAATAAATCAATTAATTGCAATAATTATAAAAACTCTGGAATGTTCTTTATTTAGACCTATTAGCCAAACATCATAGCTGCTGAGTTAGCTTTTATGAAAATTGATGTTATTCTCTATTTTTATTAATTGTTTTTGAGTGATTATGAAGTTCTATTTTAGTTAACAGATATAAATCCGAAAATATTCTTTATATAAAAAAATCGAGTCTTTTTGTAATTTGTGTCTTCATAGTCCTTGTTGTTATTGTACTTAACAAAATTCCGAAAGGAATTTTTCAAAGACTATGCTTTTACATAGGTGCTAACAATCAACTTTATCAATTGATCGTGGTATTTATACTTTTGATTAATTGTAAGAATTTAAGGAAGGGGAAGATTCATTTTCTTAACAATGTCAATGAAACGGGGATTGTCAAACAATGGAGCAAAAGGCGTTATCTTTGTTGCTATGTATGTCATTGCTGGATCGTGCAGTTCCAATCCCTTTTCAAGCCAATCCATAGCTTTGTCCGGTTGATTACCAATAATGTACCTCATTGCCATATCGAAGGGTGAAATAGGATTGTTTTCAGACAATTCTTCCAGATGTTTCATTATTTTTTCATATGCTTTTACTACACCATGTTCGTTGAAAATCCTTTCAATTTCTTGTATATCTTCTTCTTTAACATTATACATTCGTAGAAAATATCTTTCGGCATTAATCATTTTATTATATTCTTTGCAATAATATGCTGCAACTTGAATCATTGCATAGGCAAGATAACTTTCCGGATCAGTTGCTAAAACTTCCTCTGCAAGAGCCAGGGCAGTTTTACAATCACCGGCCCAGAATAATATTGCTGCATACCAAATCTTTACCGCAGGATTTAACGGATCCAGTTCGAGTGCCAGATGGCCCTGCATTAACGCTTCATCAGTTCTCTGCAGAACACACAATAACTGGGCATACAGAACTCTTGACTGGGCGTCGTTGGGATTAATGGCCAAAGCTTTTAAGAACTCCCTTTCACTTTTTTCCCAATCCCATTCCATCACATGAGCAATCAAGCCACTTAAATAATGAGCATCAGAAAGATCGGGATCCAATTCAATAGCCTTTTTAAGGTTCTCGTAAATTTTAGGTGAGGCAACGGAAGGAGGTTCAAATCCCATCTGCTGTTTGCCTATCCAGACATTTGCCAGGCCTGAATAAAGAGGTGCCCAGTCAGGTTCTTTTTCAATGGCACTGTTCAGATAGTCCATGGCTTTATCCAATGATTCTTTGCTATAATCCTCCCAGTATGATTGAGCCTTCATGAATTCGTCATAAGCCTCCCTATCAATTGTTCTTGATCCGGCAAGTTGTTGCTCTTCTTTAGGCGTTAATATTATACCTATCTCTTTAGAGATTTCTTTTGTCACAGTGTTGTACAAATTCAGGATCTGACTTTTTTCTTCAATGTAATCCTGCATCCAGAGTTGTTTTTCTTCAGGATAGGAATCGATCAATTTTACCTGGAGGCAAACCTTTTCTCCTAAACTTAAGACCGAAGCCTCAATTACAGTATTCACTCCCAACTCAGAAGCGATTTCCGGTATGGATTTTTCAGTATCTTTATAGGCATTAGATGTTGTTTTGGAAATCACTCTCATTCCACTGATCTTTCCTACCGACCCAATCAGTGAAGAATGCATTCCAGCTACAAAATATTCCAGTTCATTACTGCCTGTATAATTGTCAAAAGGAAGTACGACAACAGATTCGGTCCTTCGTGCTCCTGTAAGTTCATCGATTCTGTCCTTTGAAGGAACAGGTAATCCTTTTTCTTTTATATAATAGGTCTTAAGAGGATAATTGACATTTTTAAGTTTAACTTCTCCCAGATATTGACTTTCAATATCTTTTTGACTTCTTATGGCATTGTGAATCGATTCAGAAATATAAATTCCACCAGGATCAGCGATAGATTGCAGACGGGAAGCAATATTTACACCATCACCAAAAACATCGTTATTTTCAAAGGTGACATCGCCAAGATGAATACCAATACGAATCTGAGCATCTAATTCTTTCCTCGCCTGCCTCTGAATATCGAGTGCGCATTGAACAGATCCTGTGGCACTGCTAAACTGTGCCAGGATCCCATCGCCCATTTCTTTTAACCATTCTCCATGGTATTTATTGATCAGGGATTGCTGTATATCCCGGTTTTGGCGAAGAACTTGAAATGCTTTATCCTCATCTGAACCCATGAGGGCAGTATAACCGACGATATCGGAAAATATGATCGCAGCTAAGCGTCTTTGTGACATGGCTG
>CAYMFU010000309.1:0-4131 GCA_964389805.1 uncultured Roseivirgaceae bacterium
ATGCATTGAGTGGCCAGTACCATTTCGATTTCGCTGGTACCGATCCCGAATGCTACTGCTCCAAAGGCACCATGCGTTGATGTATGGCTATCACCACAAACAATGGTCATGCCGGGCTGTGTTATCCCTAATTCAGGCCCAATAACATGAACAATGCCATGCCATTGATGATTTAAACCGTACAGATCTATACCATGGGATGCGCAGTTCTTAGACAACTGGTCAACCTGCTGCCTGGAAAGGGCATCCCGTATAGGCATATCCTGATTAACCGTAGGTACATTATGGTCGGGAGTAGCAATGGTATTTTCAGACTTCGAAACCTTTAACCCACGTTTCTCCAATCCCAGAAATGCCACCGGGCTTGTAACCTCATGAATAAAATGCTTATCAATATATAATACCTGGGGGCCTCCATCCACAGAATGAATTACATGCTTATCCCAGATCTTATCAAATAGTGTTTTTGGTTCCACTCTAAATATGTTTACTTGAATTTATACTTCTCAAGAATCAGGACGAAGTTTTCTAACCTGTGCGCCAGCTTGCCACATTTCTGAATCTCTTATTTCTTTCAGTTCAGACTCAAGGTGCGCTCTATAATCCGGGTGACCGGTTTTTTCAAGAACAACTTTTGTTTCTTCTCCATTTCTCACACGCTCATATAATTTTTTGAATACAGGTAAAGTAGCCTCCTTGAATTTTGGTCTCCAATCCAAAGCACCTCTTTGGGCTGTGGCACTACAGTTGGAATACATCCAATCCATGCCATTTTCATCAACCAATCGTATAAGGCTTTGAGTCAACTCCTCTACTGTTTCATTGAAGGCTTCGGAAGGACTATGTCCATTTTCTCTTAAAACATCGTATTGCGCCTCCATAATACCTGCAAGTGCGCCCATTAGAACACCCCTTTCACCAGTCAGGTCACTATAAACCTCATCTTGAAAAGTTGTTGGGAACAGATATCCTGATCCAATTCCTATACCAAGGGCTATCGTCCTTTCCTCTGCCCGGCCTGTGTAATCCTGGAAGATGGCATAACTGGAATTAATGCCTGATCCAGCAAGGAAATTTCGCCGTACACTGGTACCTGATCCTTTTGGAGCGACCAGAATAACATCCACATTTTTAGGAGGAATAACACCAGTTTGTTCTTTATATGTTACAGAAAAACCGTGTGAGAAATATAATGCATCACCTTCATTCAGGCATGGTTCTAATGTTGGCCATACTGCCCGCTGAGCTGCATCGGATACAAGGTATTGAATTACTGTAGCTTTCCTGGCTGCCTCTTCGATTGAAAAGAGTGTTTCGCCTGGCACCCAACCATCAGCTATTGCTTTATCCCAGTCATCTTTGAACCGGGGCTCCTGACCGATGATGACGGATATTCCGTTATCACGAAGATTAAGAGCTTGTGCTGGTCCCTGTACTCCGTAACCGACAATAGCGATTACTTCGTCTTTTAGCACTTCCCGTGCTTTTGAAAGTGGAAATTCTTCCCTTTTCACGACGTTTTCTTCAACGCCGCCAAAATTAATTTTTGCCATACTTATCTTGTCCGTTTGATGAATTTAAAATATGTGTTTCTGAATTTTCTAGTTCGTCGAGATATTTCTGTGTCTGTCGCTTTGATTTAGATATGGCCACACGACCAGACCTTACAAACTCCAGTACCCCATATTCATTTAATAAATTAAACAGTTGCTGTGTTTCATGTTTATGACCTGTTTTTTCAATTACGATATAATCATCTTCGATCACCAGTATCCTGGCATTATTGGCCCTTACCAGGTTCTCGATTTTATTTCCGTGAAGGAAAATCTTTGTCGGGACTTTATACAGGGCAATTTCCTGATAATATATTTCATCTTCTTCATAAAGAAAAGCACCCAAGACCTCTACCAACTTCCTCAGCTGCTTCGTTACCTTTTCAGCAACATTTTTTGTTGAATTCACCACCAGGGTATACCGGCTTACGCCAGGAACTTCTGAGGTTGAAACATTAATACTCTCTATATTTAATTTTATCCGTGAAAAAATAATAGTAACACGGTTTAATAATCCGGGTCTGTCTTCACTTAATACAGATATTGTATATCTTTTTCTTAAAGTGCTCTCATGACTATCTTGATAGATATCAGACATAATTGTAGTATTTTAATTTTTAATCTAGTCGAATATTCGTAACCGATTCCCCTGAAGGAACCATCGGGAAAACATTGTCTTCTTTTTCAACTTCAATTTCAAGAAGATATGGACCGCTTGACGAAAGCATCTTGTCGATGGCTTTGTCAAGATCAGATCTTTCCATGACTTTGTCATTATCTATTCCATACCCTTCAGCAATTTTTGGAAAGTCCGGATTGGTCATTTCGGTAAAAGAGTATCTCTTGTCAAAAAACAGCTGCTGCCATTGTCTAACCATACCGAGGAAATGATTGTTCAGTATAACTATCTTAACAGGTATCTTATATTGGCTGATTGTGCCCAGCTCCTGCAAAGTCATTTGGATCCCACCGTCACCGGCAAATGCGATAACCTGTTGGTCAATTGCGCCTAATTGAGCACCCATTGAACAGGGTAGGGCAAATCCCATGGTTCCTAATCCACCTGACGTTAGTAGATGATTTGGCTTCCTGAATTGATAATATCTTGCGGCGATCATTTGATGCTGACCAACATCAGTTACGATTACTGATTCACCTTTGGTCTTATCAGATATCTTTTTAATGACTTCAGCCATTAAGATCATACCTGTTTTAGGATTGATCTGATCCTTAACAACCTTATCGTACTCAGTTTTTTCACATTCTTTGAATTCATTAATCCATTGAGTATGAGATTTCTTCTTGATCAAGGGAAGTAAAGCTTCAAGTGCCTGCCTGGCATCGGCATTTATCCCTACAGTGGTTTTTACATTCTTGTCAATCTCGGATGGATCGATCTCAATGTGAATGACCTTCGCCTGTTTAGCGTACTTTGACAAATCTCCGGTGACCCGATCGTCGAACCTCATTCCAATGGCAATCAGAACATCACATTCATTCGTTTTAATATTAGGCCCATAATTTCCATGCATACCTAAATAACCAACATAGTTTTTGTGATCTGGCGGGAAGGAGGACAAGCCAAGCAATGTGAGGGCAACCGGAACATCAGCCTTTTCCGATAAGTCTAGGAGTTCTTGTTCGGCGCATGAGATCAAAATCCCGTGTCCAGCCAGAATATAAGGTTTCTTAGCATTATTGATAAGTTCAGCGGCTTCCTCGATCTGTCTGCTGTTAGTTGAGGGATAAGGATGATAGCTTCTGATCTTTTCACAAGGCGAATATTTAAAGTCTATCTCATCGAATTGTGCATTTTTAGTAATATCAAGAAGGACAGGGCCGGGGCGTCCCGTTTTAGCAATATAAAACGCTTTGGCTATGGCTTCAGGGATTTCTTCTGCACGGGTAACCTGGTAGTTCCATTTGGTAACCGGCATAGATATTCCCAATACATCTGTTTCCTGAAAAGCATCTGTGCCTAATAGATGAGCCGGAACCTGACCTGTAATACACACTAGCGGAGTAGAGTCAATCTGCGCATCTGCAATTCCTGTCATCAAATTGGTAGCTCCCGGTCCGCTGGTAGCAAAACACACACCCACTTTGCCAGACACCCTCGCAAATCCTTGTGCAGCATGTATCGCACCTTGCTCGTGTCGTACAAGGATATGATTTAATTGATCCTGATAATGGTACAAAGCATCATAAATGGGCATGATTGCCCCTCCTGGATATCCGAAAATAGTATCTACATTTTCTTCCAGAAGGCTCAGGATTACGGCTTCTGATCCGCTTACCCTTAATAGCTTGTGCCTCGACTCTGATTTCCTGGTTTTTTCCAAAGTTGACATGGTTTTTAATTTAATCGGTTACACATCCTTCAGATGCAGATGAAACAAGTTTAATATATTTACCTAAAATTCCTTTATTATATTTATAGGGTGGTTTAACCCAGTTTTCTCTTCTTCTCCTGATTTCTTCTTCAGTGAGGTCTATATCAATCCTGTTGTTAACAGAATCAATTGTTATTTTATCACCGTCTTCAATTAATGCAATTAATCCCCCTTCCTGTGCTTCA
>CAYMFU010000310.1:0-4931 GCA_964389805.1 uncultured Roseivirgaceae bacterium
CGAATGCTGAATTAGTAGAATTCGGTCAGGATAAGCAAGGCGGTAAGATCTGCTCAAAAAATACGACCAATGAAAAGCCACGTGGTGAATGGAATACCGTAGAGATCATTTGTGTTGGCACAAAGAGTGTACATATTATTAATGGTGTGGTTAATATGATCAATGAGGATTCTCATTTGCTGGTGAACGGGCAGAAGCAGCCTTTATCAAAAGGGAACATTCAATTACAGTCCGAAGGATCAGAAGTCTTTTTCAGGAAGATGGAGATGCGCTCCGTGGATGAGATCCCAGAAAAGTATTTAAAGTAAGACTAAGTATATTCTAATAGTGGTACCATGCATCCGCCTGGTACTACTTTTTTTTAAGGTTATAGCCTAATCAACTCTATAACTCACCTAGCAGCTTTCTTTCTACCAAATGGAATCTGTAAAACCGACAATGTCTGTGAAAGTGATGGCTGCGTGTCTATGATCCTCTAGCATGGTCTAATGAGCTAGTATTCTATTCCTTTCCAATCCAACATTTTTAATTAATTTATTGAATCTTGGTTCATTTGGGATAGAATATCTTTCGATCGGATTCAATATCCATGTAGATAGAAAACTGTCATGTTCATCTACTGCTCTTTTCAAACATATAAAAGCCTGATCAAAGTCACATTGAAGTAAATGATAATGGAAAAAACATGATGCAGGCACATACTCGTTTTTTGATCTTTGAATTAGATTATCAATTAACTTTTGTGCCATTACCTTTTTCCCCGTTTCTAAATAGCCGTTTGCAAGAGCTGACATCACCATTGGAGCATCCATTGATAAGTTAACTACCTTTTCAATCTCTTCAGTTGCCTCTTTTATCATGAATTTTCCTCCATAAGCAAGTGCAAGATTTATGTGAGCTGGTATGAAGTTCGTATTTATCTCTATTATCATCTTTTGAATTTCTATGGCTTTATCGTATTGACCAGCGTGAAAATATGCCTGACCTAATGATGTATTAGTATGGCTTGAAAGTGGATCAAGCATTTGCGCTAGTCTTGCTTCTTCGATAGCTTCATCATGACGATTTGTAATTGTCAAGAACCAGGAATAGCTTTTATGAGCGATAGAGGAATTTAGATTCAACTGAAGGGCATTTTTTAATTCTTCTTCAGCAGCATTCCAATCCCAGTCATACATCATATATATTCCACCCAATGCACAATGTGCTTCGGCTAAGGTATTATCTATCTCAAGTGCTTTTTTTACGTATTCTTTTGCTATAGGGTATGCCTTGTTTGGTGCTAGATTTCCCCATATTGACATAGTTGCATATACATCTGACAATCCCACATAAGCTATAGCTAAATTCGGATCTTTTTGGAGTGATTGCTCAAAACTCTCGATTGCTTTTTTGAAACCGTGTGCTGTATACATCTGACGATAATATCTGCCTTTCAAATACAGATTATATGCTTCCATATTTTCTGTATGTCGTTTCACAATCGCTTTCTTTTCCTCTCCCAATAGTTTAATCTTAAGATTTTTTACTATCGCAAATGAAATCTCTTCCTGTATAGCAAAAACATCTTCCAGCTCACGATTGTATGCATCTGACCAGAGATGAGAACCATCGGATGCGTTTATAAGCTGAACTGAAATACGAACACGATTACCTGCTTTTCTAACACTACCTTCAAGCAATGTCATCACATCCAATTTCCTACCTATCTCACGCATATCCTTAACTTTCCCTTTAAACTTAAAGGCAGAAGTACGGGCTATTACCTTCAAGCTTTCAATATGCGACAGAGCGTTTATTATCTCTTCTGACATGCCATCACAGAAGTATTCCTGTTCTGGATCGTTGCTCATATTGACAAAGGGTAAAACGGCAATAGAATTAAAGGTTTTTTCTTTTGTTGGAATTTTGGATATTTTTTCTCCTTCATATTCATCTGAATAAATTCTATATACTTTTATTGGATCATCTACATTTTTGAATTTTTTTTCATCAATAGAGATGGCTTTTAATCCAGTCTTATTTTTTATATCTCTGTATACCGTATCCGATATAGAAATACAACCCTCTTGAGCATCTTCCTGTAGTCTGGATGCAATGTTTACTCCATCACCAATCACATCCGATCCTGAAAAGATCATTTCCCCTTCATGGATACCGATCCTTAAAGGTATGCCCCGCTCCTTGCACCCTTTCTGAATTTCCATGGCACAGCGTACAGCTTCCGATGCCAATGAAAAACTGGCAAGAATCCCATCCCCAATTTCTTTTATAAGTGTACCGTTGAATTTTTCAATACAGGATTGATGGATGGTACGGTTTCTGGAAAGCATATCAACAGCCTTTTCCTCATCCGAACCCATGAGTCTTGTGTATCCGACAATGTCGGTGAACATGATGGCTGCGTGTCTGTGGGTTTCGGGCATAGATTGAAGAATTACGGTTTAATTACAAATCCAACTGCTGTTACCCGATGTAATATTAAATTTAGGTATTTATTTCAACTATTCCATGTATATGTTTTTATGGTTATACTTATGTTGACACGTGTGGTACGGCAAAGGAAAACGAAAATCCTAAACCGGGTGGGTTTGAAAATCCGGATTTGGAACAAAAAAATAAACAAAACGACCACATAAGCCACAACAGTGCAATCTTTCATAATCAATGGCATCTGATAATCAGCTACTTAGCAAAAAAGAATATAGCGGGAGTGCCAATAATGATTTCAATTTATTGGTTAAAACTTCGGGAACAGGGCCCCGGTCTTTTGCTTATATTCCCTGTACTCATCCCCGAATTCCTCAATCAGCATTTCCTCCTCCTTCCTGGTTCGGTAAAAATAAAATGGGAGCATGGTAACGATAAAGGAATACCCGGCAATCCAGTTGTGAAGGATCATTATCTGGCCAATGGCCCAGACCAGGTGTGCCGCATACATAGGATGACGGATATACTTATATATCCCGGTAGTGATCAGGGTGTGCCCTTCACGCAGGCCGACGGTAACCGTCCAGTGCCTGCCCAGGTCCCGGTGGGAAAGGTATAATAACCAGGCTGCATCAAGGATGATGACCGCACCAAGCCAACCGATCCACCCGGGTAAATAATAATTGGCAAAATCCAGTTTAGAACTAAAAACATATATTAATGGGATGATCATCCCAATTCCATTGATGACAAGGAAAAATATTTCCATTCCCGTCTTTTTTTCTTTAACCATACCCTTCCTGGCCTGTTTGCCTGTAAAATACTTTCTGACAATGGTAATGACCATGAACAGTATGAAGTAGACAATCTTAAAAGTTGTATTGAACATTATATTGACCTTTATGTTTTAAAAAATCCTGTTACAATTCATTTCATTAGATCTCCTCAATAAGCTATCATTTCTTTGGTATCTTACCTGTGAGTTTTAATACCCATTTTATGCATTTATGACCGAAGTCCACAGGATCAATATACATCATAGGGCAACCGGTGCGGATTACCGTCATCCCTTTTTCCTCGCCGAAGGAAGCGGCATCATTGTCCAGACTCCCCTGGTTAATCGAACTGTGAAACCAGGCATATTCTATTCCAAGTTTCAGGCATTCTTCTATAATTGATCTTGCTGAAGCAGGGGGAGAAGCGATAATCACTCCTTCAGGCCGGTCTGGTATGCTTGTTAAATCCGGGTAACAGGTAACACGCTCAACATTACTGGCCTTCGGATTGACAGGGTAGACCCGGTAGCCGCCATCGACTAATTTTCTGAATATAATATTGGCTGCATCCGGTTGTCCAGAGGATACGCCTGTGACTGCAATAGTACTCAAAGCAAGAAATCCTGATATTTTATCTGTATGATTCATAGGGCTTTAATATATCAATCCAATTTACAAAATTCAGGACACTTTTTGCGCTTGTTTTTTCCTGTTATCAAGCGCGGTATACTTTTATTTATACATAGAATAACCTTCCCGCCTCTTCTATGGATCTGTAAGTATAAAAAAAAACTACAGGATGAATTTATCTTTTGTTCCGGAAAACAATTTTTAAAATAATTGTAAATTCGCTGATTATGAAAAAATTAAGCTTTATGAAGCGTACTATTTTACACTTCTTATTCGTACTTACCCTATTCACAGCCCGGGCCCAGGAAAACTTCCCCATTAATGGAGTGACAGACCCAAGGCCATCATCTTATGCATTTACCAACGCCACTATATTTGTTGATTATCAGACAAAAATTGATAATGCTACATTACTGGTGAATGATGGATTGATCGTGGCTGTAGGATCAAATATTCAAATACCCAAAAATGCAACCACCTTCGACCTGAATGGGAAGTATATATATCCTGGTTTTATTGATATATATACCAATTTTGGAATGCCCGATACAAAAGGCGGCCAGCCATCATTTAACAGATCCACACAATATGAATCTAATCTTACTGGCCCTTATGGTTGGAATGAAGCAATAAAGTCAGAGTTTAATGCCATAGAAGAGGTTTCTTTTGATTCTAAGCTTGCCCAAAGCATGCGTAAGTCTGGTTTCAGCACAGTCCTTGCTTTCAGGGCAGACGGAGTGGTCAGAGGTTCCTCCGTATTGTTGAACCTCTCTGATGATCCCATACAGGAAAATATTGTCCTTGAAAAGGCTGCAGCACATTATTCCTTTGATAAAGGTAGTTCCACGCAAGCCTACCCAAGCACTTTTATGGGAGGTGTTGCCTTATTGCGTCAGACTTATTACGATGCAAACTGGTATAATTCTTCCCTGAACAAAGCACAAACCAACATAAGCCTGGAATCTTTCCTTGAATTGCAATCGCTTCCACAAATTGTCGAAGTGTCGGAAAAGTACGAATTGATCGTTGCCGATGAGGTGGGAGATGAATTCGGAAAACAATATATAATAAGAGGGAATGGGGATGAGTACCAAC